>CALARM010000796.1 GCA_937888925.1 uncultured Synergistia bacterium
GTTCTATGGGGGCAGTGGGATTCCTGGTTTCTAGCTCCATGTGTATGGTGTGTTTATTTCTCTTTAAAAGAGAAATGGACATTATCAGGAATAATATATGGTATTGCCATTATGTTAAAAGCACAGTCCCTTGTAATGGGGCCTGCTCTTGCATATTTCTTTTTATCCAAAAATAATTTGAGAGCTACGGGAATTTTTACTATTTCAGCAATTTTAACTATAATGTTAATACCTTTACCATTTACAATTCATTCAGGATTTGCATGGTTTCATAACTGTTATGTTGAAACCTTTACAGAAATACTCCCGTACAGTACGCTGAAGGCTTTTAATATATGGATGATTGATCTTATAATATGCCGGAATAATGATATAAACAGCACAATATTCGGTATAACAAAAAAAACATCTGGTCTTGTCCTTTTAATTGCAGGCCTTATAATATCTTTTTTTATATGTTACAAAAAATATAAAAATAACAGCATCTCTTTACCTGCATTGACGGCCCTTACATTTGCAGTTACTTTTTTATTTCCTACAAAGGTTCATGAACGTTATATAATCTATTTTCTACCCTTTCTGATATTATCTGCCTTTATAGAAAATAATTACTGGGTAATCTTTACAGGTTATTCCATAATAGCCATATTCGAAGTAACGCACCATATATGGTTACATGAAGCCTTTAATCTGCAAAATGCAGGTTTTTTTACTCTTATGTTTCTTTTTTTACTCAGCATTGCAGCACTGTTTCTTTTCTTCCACTGGATAAAAACCATAAATGGAACATATACAGAATTAACAAAACCAAAGGATAATAGAATAAATGAAAAAAAACAAACAATCTTTAGAAAATAAATATAAAATTAATATGGATATTTTTTGTATTACCTTTATTATAATACTGGTGTTTATATTCTTTTTCGATCCTCTCTTTACAGGGAAATCGTATTTTTTGAATGATATTGAAGCAATGGGATATCCATTCCACCATTATAAATATGAGATGGGTCAGGCAGGCAAATTATTTCTATGGGATCCTTACATTTTCTGCGGTCAACCTTATACAGCAGATATACATACAGGAACATTTTATCCGATGAACTGGATATTTTTCTTTATACCTACTGCTACTGCCATTGTTATATATGTAGTAATTCATTTTCTTATAGCAGGTATTTTCTCATATATATTTCTAAGAGATATGAAATTAGATAGTATCCCATCCCTGGCAGGTTCTATATTCTATAGTTTCTGCGGATTTATGGTAATAAGAATAATACATGTAAACTTTACAACAGACTGTGCACTCTTACCGCTGTGCCTTTACTTCGTAAATATTTTATTCCGCAGGAAAAATCTTCTATCGTCACTGCTGCTTGGATTATTTCTATCCTTTACCCTCCTGTCCGGGAATTATCAGATAAGTTTCATGGTATACGGTATAACCTTTATATATTTTCTGGGGAACATAGATCTTAAAACACTGAAAAACCAGCTTCTCCCGGCAGGACTTTTTTTTACAGCTATTATATTTTCATTTATGTGTATGGCTGTTCAGTTATTACCTGCGTGGGAATATATCATACAGACTATGAGAATTTCAAACGGTCTACCTTACGATATGGCTACAAAGGATTCCGTAGGGTTAAAACAACTATTATTATTTATAATTCCGGATTATTTCGGTCTTCCATGGCGTTATAACGGTTATACAGGATATCCATATTTCTGGGAAGCATGTTTTTATGTGGGAATTTTCCCGATTCTCCTTACATTGATTGCTCCCTTTTTAATTATAAATAAAGAAAAAAAAATACTTATCATATTTTCTATTATTGGTATACTGGGTTTTATACTTTCACTGGGGAAATATACTCCTGTGTACAGTCTTTTTTACAGTATTTTTCCTTTATTTAAATCCTACAGGTTTCCTTTAAGATGGCTTTTTCTTGTATTGCCCGTTATGCTGTATTCCATAGGTCTATCTGTAAACAAATTATCTAATATTGAAAAGCCTCTGACATTCAAAGAAAAACCTAATTTATTTATTTCCCTTATATTAGCAGGAATAATAACAATAAACATATTATTGCTCATAATGATTGTACCTCCTAAAGCAGCGGCAGGCACTGTTTCTTTCCTAATTACAGGACTTACAGGTTTTATAATAATATTTCTGAGATTATATTCTATAATAGGAAAAAAGATCTTCTATTTTTTTACAATAACGTCATTAATAATATCTGCTTTTTCTTTTGGACTCATCCTTAATTTGAAAGTAGAAAGAAACTATTTTGACAAAAGAGCAGGTGAGATTTTTGATATACTAAAAGATAAAATGCCACCTGAACGTATTTATTATTTTCCCCCTCCCCAGCTTCATGGTACAAAGAATATGACAGGAACAAGGAAAATCTCAACACTTATAGGCTATAATCCTTTAATCCTGAAAAGATATGGAGAATATATATTTTATTCAGACTATAAGCTGCCTCTTACTCCTGAAGTGCAACTTGAATTTATAAAGCAGAGTAATATGATACCATTGAATAACCTCACAGACAAAATGATATTACTGATGAATCTTACTTCAGTATATTCCTTTGAAGGAAACATGTCTGATTATAAAATCAATATAATACCAATAAAAAATCCCTATGAAAGAGCTTTTACAGTAAGTACATACCACATAATTACAGAAGATTATAAAACACTTGAATATATGGGAAGCAAAGAATTTGACCCTCTGAAGGAAATACTGTTATCTGAAGATCCGGGTATAAAGAATAATGAACCGGGAGTAAATTATCCTGTTGAATTTCAGGTATTCGAACCTGATTATATTAAAATGAAGGTACATCCGGCAAAGCCATGCTGGCTTTTTCTTTCGGAAATATATTATCCCGGCTGGAAGGCCTTTGTAGACGGGAAAGAACGTAAGGTTTACAGAGCTAATTATATGTTCAGAGCTATAGAGATGAAACCGGGCGATAATACAGTAGAATTCTATTTCAGACCTGCTTCTTTCAGAGAAGGTGCTATCATATCTATAATAGCTGTTCTGGTTTTAACAGGAGTTTTATTAAAAGATATAATAATTTTCTTTGTAAAACGTAAATGACTATATAATTTTCTTAAATGACAAAAATATTTTTCAACGACCTTTTATCATAAAAGACGTTCTGCAAAGACGGAAACCATCATCAAACATGCGGCGGGTTGGTGAAGCTGCACCGCGATTCCCAGAATGACTGTTCCATATGCCATTGTACCAGCTTCCCCCCTGCATAACCCGATTCGAACCTGACATAGGTCCAGTGGGATTTGTTACATGGCCGGCAGGATAAACACTATACCAGTCACTACACCAGTCCACTATATTACCGCTCATATCATAAAGTCCCCAGGAATTAGGAAGTTTTGTGCCTACATCATGGTGATTTCCTCCAGAATTACCATTATACCAGCAATAATTCCCAATATTAAGTGGATTATTATAATTTTCTCCCCAGTAATAATCGGTAGTTGAACCAGCCCGGCAGGCGTATTGTCGTTCTGCTTCTGTAGGAAGACGATATCCATTTATTGTACGCCACACAGAGGGATCATTACCTCTGTTATTTATAGGTCCATAACAGGGAGTATATCTATGCTGGCTGCTTAACCAGTTACAGTATGCAACTGCCCCATACCAGGATACATATACTACAGGTCGTTTTTCATAACCAGGTCTTACTATAAACGTGCCGGGATTAGTGCCTCCAGTTATGCCAAGAAATTTAGAGTCTCCTGACATATCAATCCATGTTACTTCTCCTTCAGTTTGATTACCCTGAGAATTTAAAAATCTACAATATTCTGTATTAGTTACTCCATATTTACTCATATTAAAAGGACTTAATGTAACACTGTGAACTGGTTCTTCACTAGAGTGCAATGTACTCCCCATCTGAAATGTCCCGCCAGCTATAAAAACCATCTGAGGTAAAGGAATATTAGAAATTTTTTCTTCTGAATTATCTTTAATTTTTTCATTTTTAATGTTTTCTATTGTCCAGTTCAATGGGGTTTTACCTTCATTATCTTTAAGATTGACATTAGCTCCTTTAGATATAAATAATTCGACTAATTCCTTATGACCATTTTCCACTGCATAATGCAATGGTGTTTTACCTTTATTATCTCTAGCATTTACATCTGCTCCTTTAGATATAAATAATTCGACTAATTCCTTATGACCATTTTCCACTGCATAATGTAATGGTGTTTTACCTTTATTATCTTTAGTATTCACATCTGCTCCTTTAGATATAAGTAATTCAACTATTTCTCTCTGGTCATAATAAACAGCCTCATGCAAAGGAGTCCAAATATAAGTATTATTGCAAGAATTATAAGACTTTCCTGTATACTCATCTTTAACAAGGACAGGATCTTTATCAATCAATTCTTTGACATCTGCAATATTTCCATTCTTAATGGCATCAAAAATATTAGAAGCTTTAAATACTGGCTGATTATTTATTGACAGGATGTTTTTAGAAAATGCTGGCTTTCCGATGTTTAAATTTACGTTAATGTTAAAAATATTTACTTGAAGAAATCTGATTATACATAGAAGGATCAAAAAACTAAAAAAACCGAATATTATTTTTTTTTTTTGATTAACCATTAAATTACCTCCTCTTCGTTCTTTCTTTTACTAAATAATAGTCTTCCGTCTTACCAGACGGAACAACATCAAAAATTAAACACGAAAATTAAACACAGAAAATTCAGACACAGTATCAGCTTTTTTCCCATCTCTTGTATAGCCCTGCGTTCCCTGAGCCTGTTTCTTTAAAAGTTCCTGTTTTGCTTTCATTTCCATCTGAGTTGCTTCGGCAGCTACAGCTCGATCCTGGCCTGAAGGTTCTGCAGGTGCAAGGGCTGCTCTTCTTATTACCTGCGCTTTTGTTATAGTAGCCCGCGGATTATTCGGGATCTCTGACGTATCAATACTTACCTCACCAGAGGTAGCATATTTTTTACCATCAGGGCCGGTAGTATATTGAAAGGTGGCTCCGCCACGTGCATATGAGCCTGCTGCTGATAGATGCATCTGCTCATGAAGCCTTACTTCTGCATCTATTTTTTTTAATTTATCTATTTCTCTCTGTGTTTTTTCATCATATTGACCTGAAGCATCAACACTTTTCGATTCATTTTTTTTCTGTAAAGAATCACTTCTCGAAGCAGAGTTTGCTTTTACATTAAATCTGCCATAATTTATATATTCACTTCGGTCAGAAGATATGGCTGCAATAAACAAAGGAACATCACCTTCAATACTATTATAAAGCACTCTCCTGACTATAACAAGATTTAATTAAAAATTAGTTCCAATGGACTGATATTTGAAAGATCGAGATTACAGGATATTTCCGGCAAAATTACTATGAAATTATGAGAGGTCAAAAAATCACTTCCATAGTGCAGTCATTGCAATTAAAGTTTAAAAGGTATTTTTTTCCTTTTTCATCTACAAGATAAAGGTGCCCGGTTTTTTTACACCCTCTGCCGGGACAGAGGCCGGCAGAATATTTCAAACAGTGTTTTGTTTTCATAACTGCCTGTCCTTTCATCTCTATTCCTGTCTCTGCGGCAGGTTCTATTACTTTCGCTCCATGTCTGGCATAAAATCTTTCTGCAAAACTGTTCATCACATTTCCCCGGAATGTAACAATTTCTTCAGAAAAGGGATAATTATTTTTCTCTATATAAGATAATTTTCTCGAAAAAACCTCTTCCCTGTTCTTCCTCAACATATTTACAAGTTCTCTCCTGAGATTATTGATTTCTTTTACAGGTATAAAATATATATCTTTCAGCTCTATCTCAATCTGTTCTGCTGAAAATTCTGTCTCTCCCAGACTTGATAGCTGTTTTTTCAGGTTAAAGAGAGCATTTTCTCTGTTTCTGGCTATCTCCATGTTAATTTCTACAGAGAGAAATGCTTTTATATTATCTTCATCTACGGCAGTAAGCAGAAGCTTTCCCATTTCCTCCGATACGGTCAATTTAACCGAAACCTTTCTCTCAATTTTTGCATGTTTAAGCTGTTTAAGAAAATCTATATCAAGGTTTCTGTATATAAGGGTATCTTTTTTGATAACACTCATATCATCGGGGAAAATTCTATTTTTCTCCACTCTTTTTACCGATGTTCCTCTGAGGATATGGGAATCATCAAAGAAACATATACCGTCACCGGCTTTCAGAGAATGACTTGTTAAATAAAAGGAAATTTTATCACATTTAAAAACCTTTCCGCACTTTTTACCTGTAGATTTCGGAGTATTAAATGATATTATATCTTCACGCCTTCCCCTGAGAAAATAATCCGTATATCCTCTGTTAAACGTTTTCTCCGGGTCAGGAGTGAAATCTATCGAAATATTGCCGGTCGAAGTTTTTTTATAGCCTGCCATGTCAATCTTCTGCCTGTAAAAAGATACAATATTTTTCACATAATTAATATCTTTAAGTCTTCCTTCTA
>CALARM010000797.1 GCA_937888925.1 uncultured Synergistia bacterium
ATCATTATACTAACGAACTCATACATAATTATCTTTTAGCAGGGTCTGTTTGGAGAAAAGGTGTAAAAGAATGGCATACATTAAAAGACAGAGACAAATTATTTTTTAAAAAAGTTGCAGAAGACATTGGCCATCATCCTGCAGTCTTATATTCCATTTCGAAGGTACTTAATGATATTGGAAGTAAGTTTATAGAGGATGGCGTGTTTTGGATAAGTAATATTTTACAGAAAAATGAATCCTTGCTCACTGAAGAGTTAGAGATAAATACTATTTATTACATTGAAAATTTTGTTAGAAGATATATTCTGAAAAATCGTTATAAAGTGAAAACATCCAAACAGATAAAAAAACAGATTATGGTTATATTAAACTTTTTAGTGGAAAGGGGTTCTGTTACAGGATATTTATTGAGAGAAGATATTTTATAAAGATATTTTGGTTAAAAATGACAGATAATAAATATAAAAACGGAGACTCTTTATGATACTCGATAAAAGACAGCAGGAAGAAACTTTTAATGAGCTGAGATATAGAAAAGAGAAGGAATGGTTTGAATTCAAGGAAGCGAAAAATGATTATTCCTTTGATGATCTCGGAAAATACTTTTCTGCAATCAGCAATGAAGCTAACTTAAAAAGAATCCAGTATGGCTGGATAATATTCGGTGTTGATAATAACGGCAAAATTGTGGGAACAAATTATAAAAACTCTCCGGAAAGTCTTGTTAAACTTAAAAAAGATGTAGCAGACCATACCGGTGACAGATTAACATTTATAGAAATATATGAATTATCTCTTAAAGAAGGAAGAGTGATTATGTTCCAGATTCCTGCTGCACCTTCAGGAATTCCGACTTCCTGGAAAGGTCATTATTACGGTCGTGAAAACGACTCACTGGCACCACTTAATATACAGGAACTGGAATATATCAGAAATCAGAAATACTCTGACTGGTCTGCCAGAATATATGAAAATGTTACATTGAAAGATCTCGATCCGATTGCTCTTGGAAAAGCAAGAGAAAATTTCAGGGAGAAGAATCCAAAAATTTCATCAGAAGTTGATGAATGGGATGATGAAACTTTTCTTAATAAAATAAATATCACTATAGAGGGAAAAATAACAGCAACAGCCATAATACTGCTCGGGAAAGAAGAAACACAGAAATACCTGAACCCTTTTACATCTCAGATTACCTGGATTTTAGAAGATAATCAGGGAATCAGGATTGATTATGAGCATTTTGGGCCTCCTTTTATACTGTCAGTAGAGAAGGTTTTTTCTAAAATTAGAAATCTTACATACAGATACATGCCGGGTAATACTCTTTTCCCTGTGGAGACACAGCAATATGAGCCGTATATTATAAGAGAAGCACTTCATAACTGTATTGCCCATCAGGATTATACATTAAGGGGCAGGATAAATGTAATTGAAAAACCGGATCGTTTATTTTTCATTAATGAAGGAACCTTTATTCCCGGCAATATTGAGACACTTTTTTCTCCGGCATATGTGCCTCCATTTTACAGAAATTCTTTTCTGGCAAATGCTATGGTAAGATTGAATATGATCGATACTATCTCAAGCGGAATACATAGAATGTTCCGGCTTCAGAGAAAAAGGTATTTTCCTATGCCTGATTACGATTTAACCGGGCCGGGAAGAGTATTTGTTACGATTTATGGAACAGTCCTTGATGAAAATTACACAAGAATTCTTATTAATAATACTGATTTAAGCCTTGCAGCAGTTATGATACTGGATAAAGTTCAAAAGAAAAAATCTATTACTAAAGATGAATATAATATTCTTAAGAAACAGAAGCTTGTGGAAGGAAGATATCCTAATATTTATGTTGCTTCCCAAATTGCAGATATTACAGGCGATAAAACAAGCTATATAAAATATAGGGCCTTTGATAATAGCTATTACAAAGATATGATTCTTGAGCTTATAAAAAAATATGGTTCTTCCTCAAGGCAGGAAATATATGAACTTTTAAAGGATAAACTCTCTGATATTCTGGATGAGAAACAAAAAATTAATAAAGTGAAGAATCTCATTTATTTAATGTCTAAGAAAGATAAAACAATAAAAAATATAGGGAATAATAGAGATTCTAAATGGGTTTTGAATATCTAAACTTTAGTTATACTTTAGACATTCTTTAGACATTCTTTAGACATTCTTTTAACCTGAAATATAGATAAACCAGGGGATTGGAAACATATATATCAGACATTCTTTAGACATTCCCTGGCTGGATTTTAAAATGAAAAATATAGAAGAAATTTTAAAAAATTATAAAAAGAAAAAGATAGACACGATAGAATTACAAAAATACTTTAAAGATTATATTTTATTTACCGATTCCATAAAAGAAGCTGTAGAAAAAAACCTCCTGGCACCTGTGCAAAACTCCGGCTTAAATGGCCGCCATCCGCCTCTTTATAACACCTACCGGATTTTAGAACAAAAACTCGATAATGAAGAAGAACTGATAAAAGAAATTAATACCTTCCCACCTGAAATGGATAATAATTTTTATCTGAAAAACCTTTCAACTTACAAGGAAGACAGGGAAATAATAAGAAAATTAAGAGACTTCTTCTCAAACAGTGAGTGCAGAAAAACCCTTAAAATACCTTTCTCCATAAATGAAAGATCCTTTCAGATATTCAATGATGAAAAATTCATTTCAGAAAAAGACAAAAATATACTTTCACGGCTGAAATTAGATAAAGAAAAACTGAATTACTACAATACTCCTGAGCCGTTTTTTTATTATATGCCGGCAGGTTTTATAGACCATATCCTTATTGTTGAAAATAAAGATACTTTTTTTACAATAAAGCGTTCCTTTCAGGACAGGGGAGATAATCTGATTGATAATATTCCTTTTAAAATGCTCATTTACGGCGAAGGCAGAAAGATAGAAGGCAGTGCAGGGTTCTTAAATGAAATAACTGGCTTTAATACAGGGAAAACAGAGATATATTATTTCGGAGATCTTGATTTTGAAGGTATAAATATCCTCACAGGCCTTATGAATAAATTTCCTGAATGGAATATAAAACCTTTTGTGTATTTATACAATAAAATGATTGATCTCTGTAAAGAACTGCCGGACATCAGAACTTCACAGACCCGGTGTGATATTGCTCAATTTTTATCATTTTTTGATATAGATAAGGCTGAACAGATTAAGGATATACTGTACAAAAATAAGTATATACCGCAGGAAGTATTATCTTATGAATTTTTTCGTTATTACAGAGGGTAATTATGTTTTAATTCCTTGAAGATTACAGAGTAAGAATGGAAAACATGGCTCCCTTTGCATGTCTTCACGAAAAATTAAGTAATGCAAAAAGATATGAACAATATAATATATTTACACTTACCTTTTCGACAATGCTTTTTATGCTTGACGGAATGATTAAAAATATAGGCAGTGACAGCATGGCCATTGCAGATTTTCTTCACGAATTAATATATGAAAATTATAAGGAAAAACTTACCTCTGATGAATCAATGGAAATCTGCCATTATATACTGTTTGATATACTTCAGAACAGCGGATTTACATATAAATACAAATATATGAATCCCTTTACTTCTCTTACCGAATATATAAATGTATCTCTCATTGCCCAGGATGAAGTTAAAATCGGAAGGCAGAAGGTAAAATATAAGCTCACCGATCAGGGTATGGAAATGCTCTTTATGACAAAAGAAGTCCATAAAGAACTCAGAATACCTGTTACTCAATTTTATCTCAAACAACAGATTGAAAAAGGGGTTTTCGATAAAGCCCTTCATATAGTTGATGATCTGAGTATTATGGTAAAACAGCTCAGGGAAAAAGTAAATGATATAGTAAGGAAAATAAAGATAAATGCTCTCAGTATAAAATTTTCCGAATATGAAGACATACATGAGAAGATATTTGAACAGTTTAAAAGAGATGAAGAAGAATTTAAAAATCTGGTCTTTCTTCTGGAGGAAAAGAAAAATATCATTGAATCGGTAAGTTCAGGCAAAAGGACAGAGGAAGAAAAGAAAGCACTCATATTATTATATGAAATATCTGAGAGGCTCGCCTTTATTGTTAATGAACATAAAAGACTGTTTATAGATAAACTTGATCTTCAGAGAATCTACCAGGAAGCAATAAAAAATCAGATTTCAGCAGGATTTATGATAAGACTCAATTTTGAAACTGAAATACTGGACAGTCTTGTAAACAATAACTCTTCTGTGGATGTAAACAGAAAAATCATAGCTCCTCTGTTACGATTAAAAAGAAATAAATATTTCCATATTGCTAAATCAACTCAGGAACAGATGATAAGAGAAGAATCTGAAGATATTATAGAAAAGATTGAAGAAGATTTCCAGGAAAATCAGGAAGAAAATAAAAAGGAGCAGATAAAAAAAAGGTATGAACATTATAAGAAATATCTGTCCCTTTTTATTTCAAATATTAATTCCGGCTCTGAAACTTCTCTTGAAGAAGTCCTTAAGAATCTCCAGAGAAGTGATAGAGAGGATATAATTTCCACTTTTGATTTTTATAGTTTTCTTATTATGTTTCACCAGGCAGGAGAAATAAATTTAAATGAAGTATACAGAGATAGTGAGGATATTATTATAGAAGATTATGATGAAGTCCATATAGAACATTTATTGACTGATGTAAGAGAAGAAAATCCTTTGCTGAAAGAATTCAGATCCATTCTGTTTTACAGTAATGATGAAATAATTACCCTTGAAAATCACATAAGACTGAGTAACTTTAAAATGAAATTTATCAGATAGGAGTTTTTAGAGATGTTTGTAGACCTCGAAGATGTGAAACTCGGTGCCAGAATATTTTTCAGGCTTATTGAAAAAGGAGAAATAAACTCCTCTGATGACAGAGATTTAATGAAGCTTATTGATAATGATGATATAAAACACATATTAAAAGTCTTTGAAGAAGAAACAGGCACAATTATCCTCCATGGCCGTGACAGAAAATATATAAGTGCAAAGACAGACAATAAAGTTTTCGGATATACAAACAGTGAATTGAGAAAGGAGCTCCATATTACAGATAATGAAGAACTTTATACATGTTATTTTATAATCCTTTCCATTCTGGCACTTTTTTACAGAGGTGAGGGTTATGATATGAAATACCGCGAGTTTCTGGAAATAGAAGAGTTGTATGAGTTTATTGATATTAAGATAGGTAATTTTAAACAGTTACAGGATCTGCACGAATTAGAGGAATCTATGGATATGAAATTCAGTTCTGTCGTAAATAAATGGGACAGTTTAATGATCCATGACGAAAGAAAGAAAAACCTTAAAAAGTCGGAAAACAGCAGAATGGCTTATATAAGTAAAGTCCTGAAATTCCTGTGTGACGAAAAGCTTTTAATGGTGGAAGACGGACGTATTATAAGAACCAGTGAGAAAATGGACTCTATGGTTACAGTGTACTATACTGCAAAAGAAAGAAAAAAGGAGATACTTGATTTTATAAATCAGGCAGGTTAGATTATGCCGGTAATAAATAAAATAAGAATTGTAAATTTTATATATGATAACTGTATGAAAAGTTTTACGAATAATACCTTTGAACCGGGAGGAAAAAATACTCTTTTTAATCTCATAAATACAGGAGGGAAAACAGTACTTCTCCAGCTTATCCTTCAGTGTATCCTTCCCGGAAGTGACCTGGGTAAAAGAAAATTTGAAGATTTCTTCACTGATAATAAAAATACATCTTATATTATGCTGGAATGGCGTATGGATGGCATTGAAGATAATTATCTTCTCACAGGCATGTGTGTTACCGGTTCTTCAAAGGAAGACAGTAAAGTAAATTATTTTATGTTTACCCATCAGTATAACAGTAAAAATCCATGGGATATAGATAATATTAATGTTGTTAAACAGAACAACACTCTTACAGGTTACAATGAATTTCGAAAAATTATCCAGGAACAGCCACAGATACAGGTTTTTAGAAATGATGAGAAAAGAAAATATACAGATCACTTGAGAACCTTTAATATACTTGCTCTTGAATGGGAAACCATAAAAACTATCAATCTTAAAGAAGGAGGGGTAGACAGGTTTTTTGAAAAAAGCGCCAGCTCAAAACAGTTTATTGAACTTATTGTAATTCCATATATTGAAAGGATTATTTATGAAGATAAATCTCAGGCTAATTTACTTGTCAGTATATTTGACAGATATATAGACAAACTTATAAAAATACCTGATCTGCAATCAAGTATCAATCTTTATAAAGAGTTTCTATTCTGCGGCGATAATGTTGTAACGGAAGTCCGAAAATATTCGGATTTAAAGCAGAAAATAGAAAAAACTGTAACCGAATTATTCTGCTATATAACATATACATGGGAGCAATTAAAAGTTCTTTCAGAAGAAATTAAATTGATTGATGAGCAGATAGAAGAAAGGCAGATGGATAAGAATAACCTGTCCTGCCGGAGAGATTCCTATGATTTATTCCTGAAAATTCTGGAACTGGAAGATATTCAGGGGAAAATTGACATGCTTTATATGTCTATGAATAAATTAGAGAAATTTATTGAAGAAAAACAATATAAAGTGAACTGTTCAAAAGGGGCCACTCATTTAAGAGATATTGAAAAGTGGAGAAGAGATCTTTCTGAAAACATGGCCAGATTGGGAAATATTTCCAGAAAATGGGAAGATAAACAATATCATCTTAACAGATGTCTCTTTTCATTGAAGTATTTATATGAAAAAGAATACCGGGAAATAACGGGAAAACTTGAGTTGCTGGAAAATAATATCAGAAATATAAAAGAAGAAATAAAAAATCTTGAAAATGAACAGAAGGAACTGGACAGAATAATCGGTGACCTTAATAGAAAAACAGGAAATTACCAGGGAAAAATAGAGAAATTCAATATCCTTTCAGAAATGGTAAAGAAAAAATACGGCACTCAGGAAGTAACATTTGATATAGATAAAACAGTAAATGATTTTAAAGAATATATGGAATGTAGCCGGGAAAAGACAGAGAAGAATAATAATGAAATAGACCTTTCAGAACTTAAACTTCGCGACATGGACATAGAAAAACAGAGAATTACCGGGAAAATAAATGAAGTGGATAGTGAAAGAAGAGATATTAAAAAAGAAATCTATTTATACGAACAGAAACTCCGGGATATTACTTTATTGCTTTCAAACTATGATATAAAAAATGAAAGGCTTTTTGACGGTATACCTGTAAGTTCTCTATATATTAAAAGAGATGAATATGAAAAGACTTTAAAAGACAGGCAGGTAGACTATATAAAACTCGAAGAGAAAAATTTGCTCTTACAGGATGATTTCTATATATCAGACGGAGACATACTGAAAGTAGAAAAGATTTTAAAAGAAAATAACATGAATGTTATTACTGGAAGTGAATATCTTTCATCTCTTCCGGATGAAACATTGAAAAAAGAATATATAGCAGGATGCCCTCTCTTACCATATGGTCTGGTAGTTACCGGTAGTAATATGGAAAAAATAAAAAAGTCAGATCCTTTAAAGGGTTTAAACCTTGATTTTCCTGTTCCTTTTATAATAAAAGAGACTATAAAAGAGAAGAATATAAGTGACGGAGAAAATTGTATCTTCTTCAATGAAGATATTTATTTTCTACATCATGAAGGAGAGAAACTGTATACTTCAAAAGAGGCTTTTTTGAATTATAAAAATAATCTCAGTAACAGGCAGAAACAGTTGAAAGAAGACATAGAGTGTATAAATAAATCCATTGACACCATAAAGGAATCCATAATAGAAGTAAATAATTTTACATCCGCATACAGAGCCGGTTTTCTGAAAAACAAAGAAACTCATATTGAAGAACTGACTGAAGAGCTTGAAGGTTTAAATAATGAATTAATTTCTTTAACAGCGAATATGGAGGAATTAAAGAAAAGAAAAGATTTACTCGTGAAAGAAAATAAAGAATTATCGGTAAAGATAATAGAGACACGACAGAAAGTGGAAGAGCTTGAAAGTTATATAAAAGAAGTAAAGGAATTTTCAGATAATTTTAATGAAAAAGAAAAGCTTGACAGGGAAATAAAGTTAAATGAAAATAAAAAAATAGAATACAGTGAGCAGTTACTTCGTAACAGGGAAAAAGAGGCAGAATTTCGAAAAA
>CALARM010000798.1 GCA_937888925.1 uncultured Synergistia bacterium
ATGGAAAGGGATTTAAGATAATACTCGGCGTTGAAGATCAGAGAGGCATAGCAGGAGTAATGGAATATGTTAAGAAAACTATAAATGGTGAGTAGGGGACAGTGAGCAGTGAGCAGTGAGCAGTGAGCAGTGACCAGTGACCAGTGACCACTGATCACTGCATGGTGAAACTTACCCGTCACGCTTTACCCGTCACGTGTTACGCCTCCGGAGGGCCCAGTTCAATAGATAAATTACCGTTCTCTGCAGTTACCTTTTTAAAGTCTGCCTTTAATCCTACAGGGAGCATTGCTCCTATGTCTACTGAGAAGGTATTTTCTTTATCTTTATCTTTTTCTACGATTCCTTTTGCAAATTTACTGCCTATTATATCTATGAAGGTATCCTGAATTACGCCCGGCACAGATATAAATCCTGCTACCTTTACTTTATCCAGAGTTACTTTGAATTTATTGTCTTCAAAATCAAGACTGTAAAATAAAGTGAAAGGTACAGGAATGAAAGTGCCGTAATCTCCTTTTATCTTACATTTACCTTCTTCATAACGGGCTTCCAGATTATGTACCTTATATTTCTTAAAAGTATCTCCCATTTTCCTCAGATATTCTGTAAGGACATCCTGCGATATGGTTACATGTCCCTCTTCTACCGTGAATGGTGTGTCAAGGGATTCGAAGAAGTCTTTTCTTATCTGTCCCGGTGTGGTTGAGAATATATCTATGGACATAAGATTTTTCATATATTCTCCTGTTTTCGGATTTCTGATTTTTATATTATCCAGTATAATTCCGTTATATTTAACATCTGTCAGGGTAAAAGTACCTTCCTGGAGATTCACATCAAACTGCTTATGCCCCAATTTATCTTTAAGGGTTTTAATCTGTTCCTGAAGAACGTTATTTTCCTCTGTTTCTTTTTTTAATCTACTCTCAAGGGATTCTTCTTCCTTTTTTGTAATCTGAAGCTCTTCTTTCAGTTTTTCCAGTTCTCTTTTTAGAGAAACATTTTCCTGTTTCATCTGTTCTGACATCTGCTGGAGCTTTGAAGACATTTCCCACTGACTGTCATCTTTTTTATCATATGGCCCTGACAGATATACACCGTCTCCAGGAGCAGTGGATACAATATGACTGGAAGATAAATTTCTATTGTTTACCTGTTTTATATCTTCAGAAGCTTTTGCCCTGAAAAAACCTGATATGTTCATTTAGATTACCTCCGGAATTTTTTTGCCCTTCACCCTTTATATCAGGGCGTTTAATGAAACGCCCCTGCTCATACTTCACTTTTCACTTCTCATAATAATACTGAAGAATTTTCTCTGTTTCTACATGTTTTGCGAATTCTCCGAATTTTTCTTTTGCATAATTCTGACCGAAGAGGCCGGCAAATTTGGAGCCCCACTGGTACCCTACAACAGAAGCACCTGTAGTGCCAAGTATTGTTCCTGTTACTGCTCCCACTGCTCCTCCCACCACTTTAGCAAGTACTTTGTTGTAGGTATGACCGGCATTTTCTATGATTATCTTTATTTCTTTTTCATTGAAGTCCAGGTCTGAAAGTTTTTCTTTCATGTTCCCTTCTGACATTTTTTTATGTAACAGTGGCTTCATTGTATCTACTTTTTCCATACCTTCTCTGTTTCTGGCTGAATCCACTATAGCTTCTATTTCTTTTTCGCTGAAGTTTGCTTTTTTCAACCCTTCTATCATTCTGCTCTCAGGTAATTTCCTGTTGATAATAGAACTCACTATGGAAAGTTTTTTCTCATCTGTTATGATATTTTTAAGAGACTCTATAGATGTGCCGGTGATTTCAAGAGGGATCATATTTTTCAGATTTTCCAGAGTATCTTCTGTGATTTCCAGTCCTCCTGTCAGATGTTTTATTGTGTTATGAACCTTTTCTCCTGCACCACCCACTGCATGCTCTATTTTTGCAAACTGTCTTACAGAGTCTTTATGATATTTTGAAAGAAGCTCTTTATTCATATCGTTTAACTGGCCTGTTCCTGCTTTTGTACCAATTACTGCCCCCATGGCAGTTCCTATGGGAAGAGCTACAAGTGCTCCCGCTATTCCTCCCAGGATTTTGCCTGTTAATTTAGCTCCAAGAATAACTGTGTTTTCAACAGTCTTTCTGAAGGCAGATTTTTCTAATGTTTTCGGAGGACTTATGAGCACTTCTGGAAGATTATTATCTTTAAAATCAGGCGGTGCTTCCCCATGATCCAGGTTACATTTCAATTCTCCATCTTCAGAAACCTCCGGTACAGGATCATATTTTGCCGTTGCTTCAGGATTACACCCCAGGATACGCATAAAAGCCATTTTACCGCCATCTATAAGTCCATGCTTTTCAATTGCCTCTCGTCCGTACTGAGAACAGGAAGGACTGTGTTTGCAGACCAGCATAAGATAGGGAGACACGTATTTCTTATAATTGTGTATAACTGTTTTCCCGAACTTCTGCGAAAGAGATAATTTCTCTGCCGGTGCTGTTTCCAGAGACGGAGATTTTACCTCCGACGCAAATCCTTCCGCTATGTCTTTATCTTCGAATACATAATCTACAAGTTTCATCCATGTTGTATCTTTTTCAAATTTTAATTTTCCGTAATTTTCTTTCAAGTCATCGGAAGGATTTTTCCATGGCATATAAATATTAAATCCTCTTCCGTCTTTTATTTTTTTCTTTGAATTGCCTATGTAATGGGCTATTATTGAATCTGAAAGCAGATTGTCAAGTGCTTTTGCCTTGTCTTTAATTGCCCGGGAAGTAATATTTTTATCTTCCATCAGGTTTTTAAGAAAACCTCTCTCATCTCTGAAATTAAAGGCAAAACTTCTGCTTTCCTGTGGTTCCATAGATGAGGTTTTCAGCATATCAGTATAAAGGACATCTCTCGGTATATTTTCTTTAATAAGAGTATTTACAAGCTCTTCCGTAGCTTTCCCTACTTCTTTTAATTTTTCCAGATCTATTGCTGTCTGAATACCTCTCGGCACTTCTGTTTCATGGGCTTTTACAATCAATTCTCCCACTTCTTTAGGATTTATGGTCTTTGCTTTTTCCTTCAGTCCTGAAAGGAATGTATCATAGGGATAGTCAATAGCATATATGTCTTCCTGGGAACCGGCCATAACCTTTACATGTTCTTTTATTTCATAACCTACTTCCATCTGTTCCATGGAACAACTGTCAAAAGAAAGGACATCTACAGTTTTTCCTGTTTTTTTCTCTGTTTTCTCAAGGGCTTCATCAAGATCTCTTGCGGAAAGAGGAACCATTTTATCGGTTTTTGCAAATCCGAGACCATGTTTTTTTATCACTACCATATAGTGTTTTGCAGGGAATTTTTCCATACCCCATGAAAGAAAATCTGCCAGAGTATCAGGATTGAGAGGTACCTTTTCTCCAAGATCTCCTGCAACAGGGGAACTTATCTTGTTTTCATCGGAATCCTGTGTTATGTAATAACGTCTTGTATTGGTCTTTTCCATATCAGGAGCAAATCTTTCGTTCCATGCTGGCTCTATGGTAGATTGGACAACTACGTTTACATTCTCATCTGACCCGGCTTTCTCCATTTTATTTATTGCTACATTGGTAGAATATGCAAGATGATTTCTTCCTTCTGCATAAACAAGAACTGTCCATTCTTTTTCATTTTTCCCGGATTTGACAAGGAGATCTTCCGGCTCTACTATCTTTGCATCCGGCCTTTTTAAGAAACTGTTTCTGAAGTTTCCTACAGCTCTTAATTTTCCCTGAATTGACATCCCTATTTGATTCATTGTAATTCTCCTTTTATAGAGAGATTACTCTCTCCCTGAATTGAATAATCAGGGAGAGAGTTAATTTATTTAAAGATCAATTTTACCAAAACTCAGATTTTCACCGGCTTTTTGTGTGTCAGCACCGATACACCCGGCGAGAGGGAAAATGTCATTATTGCTCTGACCTGCTTTTTCTGTTTCTGCTCCCCTGAGACAGGTAAAAGGATCTAAGGGGATATCACCGCTTTTTTCTGTCTCTGCTCCCATTGCGCATGCTACAGGATCTGTGTCTTTAGGAGAAGCTTTTGCCGTATCTCCGCCGAAGAGACAGTCTGGAGGAAAATCGCCGTGAGCTTTTTCCGTATCTCCGCCAAAGAGACAATCAGGAGGGAAGTCTTTTGAAGAAGCTTTTTCCGTATCTCCGCCGAAGAGACAGTCAGGAGGGAAATCTTTTGAAGAAGCTTTTGCAGTATCTCCGCCGAAAAGACAGTCAGGAGGGAAATCGCCGTGGGCTTTTTCTGTTTCACTACCATAAAGACATGCCATTGGATCACCAGTTGTTGAAGGGCTGCTTGCCTTTTCCGTGCCTGCCCCCATACATGGACCTAAATCCATACCGGCTTTTTCTGTTTCTGCTCCTCTGAGACAGGTAAAAGGATCTAAGGGGATATCACCGCTTTTTTCTGTTTCAGCACCCATGGCACATGCTACGGGATCTGTGTCTTTAGGAGAAGCTTTTGCCGTATCTCCGCCGAAAAGA
Organism: uncultured Synergistia bacterium; assembly: GCA_937888925.1. The sequence continues at coordinate 4,540 of CALARM010000798.1, forward strand.
CAGTCAGGAGGGAAATCGCCGTGGGCCTTCTGTGTCTCACCACCGATAAAACATGCTCCAGCTTCGCCTCCCCAGGCTTTCTGTGTTTCAGAACCGAAGAGACATTCTATTCCTGTATCGCCGTGGGCTTTCTGTGTTTCAGAACCCATACAGCCGTAACCAAGAACAGGGACATCACCGCATGCGCCGCTTTTGAATGTATCGGAACCGAAAAGACATTCTATGCCTGTGTCACCGTGGGCTTTGGTTTTTGCTGCTCCTGTGTGTTTTACATTGGACTGATTAAACCCGGAATTAATTTTCATAAAATAACCTCCTTAATTTATTTAAAAAATTTCATTTCTTCTCTGAAGAAATATATTCAAGCTTTTCTTTTGTACTCATAGAGTTAAATTGTTCGGCCTCTTTAATAAAGGCATCATGATCTTTTTTATTTACTAAAATTTTAACAAGTTCTTTCCCCAGTCTTATACCTGCCGATGCAATGGCTGCAGGCCATACAACTGCCGAAGATAACATACCCAGTAAATAAAGGCTGTAAACTGTAAAAGCCAGTCCCATTCCTGCTTTCCCTGCCTGGTCAACCATCTCTTCTTTCTCTATTCCAGAAAGTTTTTCTTTCCCTGCCAGTTTTACTGTTTCTTTTATTCCTTTAACTGCATCTGCTGTACCCAGCACACTGAAGTAAGCTCCGAAACCAAGTGGATAAACCGGTATTCCTGCTTTACCCATAAGGTTTACACCCAGTATCATACCGGCAGTTTTACCTATTTTTTCCAGAATATTCAGATAAGAAATTGCTATACCTGTTTTCCCTGCAATCTTCTGCTTGAATTTTATATGATTTTCTTTGATATTATCCAGAGTTTTTCTGAAAAAGGATCTTTCTGCTTTTTCTTTTTCCGTAGCTTTACTCACATACTGCAGGAACTCTTCTGCATTCACTTCTTTACCGTATTTAGTCTTCTGTATCTGATCCAGTCGTGAGTCAGGGTGATTTGCATCATCATCATAATAAACAGTAAGACCTGTCATACCGGATCTGTCCTGTCCTTTTATGAATAGACGAAGGACTCTGCTTGTAATGGATTCCATTGCTTTTTCCGCATGCTGTTCTGCAAAAACACTTTCTTTTATGGCTTCCTTTAATTCTTTTGCTCCTTCCTTTACCTTTTCGGAAGCTACAGATTTAAAGATTTCATCTGCAAAAGAACCTATATCTGTCAGATATATCTGTTTCGGTATACTGGAAAAATCCAGCTTCTGGCTTTTCTGGAAGGCTTTTTTGATATCTTCAGGTCTTACCCCTTCTGACATAAGCAGGCTTTGCAGATTTTTTATTTTATCAACGAGAAGTCCGATTTTTTCCATATCAATGGCAGAAAGGGTTTCCATGTAAAGATTGCCGAGAGGCTGACGCCTTGTATCTTCTACTATCAGTTTTGCCAGATCTTTACCAGATATATCAAGTCCTTCTTTTAAGCCTTTCTGGAGATCGGAAAGTACATCTGCGAAAGGCTGTGTGGCAGAAAATACGACATTTTCCGAAGCCACTACATGTTCCACTCCCTCTTTAAGAGGATAAATAGATTCTATATTTGCAGAAAAGCAGGTATTCATATCCAGAAGATCAATCTTATGGCCTGTTTCCTTCGATACACCCTCTAAGACCTCTCCCAGTTCCTCATTCTTTATGCGAGGTGACGGTTTTTTGACAGCCCCTTTCATAGCTTCTGTAATGATTTTACTTTCATCTTCACTGAAATTTAGTTCTTTCAGAGTTTTCTCAAGTTCTGACTCTGTAAATCTTCTATTCTGAAGAAATCTGACATTATTAAGTTTTTCACTGTTAATTCTGCTCTGTAAATTTTTTATTCCTTCATCGGAAAGTTCAAACCATTTATGGCTTTTTACTTTATCTATTTCTTCATCTGTAAAATTCAGTTTTTTCAGTTCTTCTGCCATTGTATCTCCGGAAAACCTTGTTTCTTTCAGTGATCTCAGAGATGCCAGTCTGTCCGGCGGAAGTATATCTTTTAAAGTTTCTATGGCTTTTTCATTGAATTCATAGAGAGGGATATGAGTGATCATGGAACCTCCGAAGGCGGAGCCATGGCCGCTCAGGAATACTGCATAATGTTTTGCAGGATATTTTGCCATATTTTCCAGAAGAAATTTTCTCAAAGTTTCTCTGTCACCCATGTTTGTATCAGGAGGATGTTCTGCTATGACAGGAGATTTTATATCATGAGGAGATGCCATGATGAAATCTGCCAGATCTTTTGCTTCTTTCGGAAGTATTTTTCCCAGAACAGGCAATTTGTCTTTTCCTTCTTCATGTTTTGTGACATAATAGGTTTTTGTTCCTTTATATTCTCTGTTACGGCCTGTCAGTTTTTCATAGGTACCGTCGGAACGATAATTCATAGCTACCACATTTGTATTTTCATCAGAACCGACTTTTTCCAGTTCTACCAGAGATGAGGTGCACATTTTTCTTTCCCCGCCATCACCGACATTGTAGAAAAGTAAAGTCCATTCTTTTTCTTTACCCGATGAAACTTCAACTTTATCTTCATAGGAGGGAAGAAGCTGTTGCTCTGTATAGGTTTTATGATAAGGGTTTAATTCAACAGGAGAATTTGTTTTATATAAAGAATTTATTTTCATTTTTTGCCCTCTGCTCTTACATTATCCAGATAATATTTATATATTAGATTATAGGTTCATATAGTTCAATAGAATTTTGTTAACATTTTGTTAAAAATATGTCACTATGGGAAAATTAAGGTCAGTGCAGTCATAAAAGGTAATTTATATGGGAAGGGTGAAAAGAGGGCGTTTTATTAAACGCCCTCTCTGTGACCGCCCGGTCATTGAAGTTTACCCGTTAAAATCATCGTGGTTAACTACTACTCACCACTTACTTAACCTTATACCCTATCATTCTGAGGAAATCTTTTCTGTGTTCTATATCTTTTTCTGTTTCTATGCCTTTTGTTTTAAATCCGTCTATAACTCCCATTATTCCCCGTCCCTGTTCTGTTTCCGCAATAATTACCTCTACGGGATTTGCAGTGGCGCAGTAGATTCTGCATACTTCGGGAACTCTTTTTACTGCTTCCATTATATTAATAGGAAAGGCATTTTTCATAAATATAATAAAACTGTGTCCTGCAGAAAGTGACCATGCATTTTTCTTTGCCAGATCCATTAATTCCTCGTCATTACCGCTGAACCTTACGAGACAGTCAGCAGAAGCCTCACAGAAAGCTACTCCGAATTTTATACCGGGTACGGTAGTTATAAGTGCTTCATGAATATCTTCCACTGTTTTAATAAAATGGGACTGACCGAGGATAAAGTTCATATCCTCAGGTTTTTCGATAGTTACTGTTTTGAATTCCATAGTTTTTACTCCTTTCTTTTTCACTGGTCACTGCTCACTGATAACTGATAACTGTATTCACACTCCTTTTGCATCTGCACCCCATATGTATTTATGAAGCTGTAACTGAAATCTAACATTCAAATTATCTTCCATTATCCATTTTACAAGTGTTTTCGGTTCAAGTTTACCGCAGACAGAGGAAAATAATATATGTGATTTTTTATCCAGTTCATATTCCCTTATTTTTTCTATGGCCCACAGATAATCTCTTCTGTCTCCTATGACAAATTTTATTTCATCTTTACGTGAAAGTTTTTCTATATTTTCCCATTTCATTCTGTCACTCATTCCGCTGCCCGGACATTTTAGATCCATTATAATAACTGCTTTCGAGGGAACTATACCTATATCCACTGAACCGTTTGTCTCTACAAGAACAGAAAATTTTTTTTTCAGTAATGTTTCTATTAGCAATGGTGTTTCTTTTTGAAGGAGTGGTTCTCCTCCTGTAATCTCTACGAGTTTTATGCCGGAGTTATCTATATTAGATATGATTGAAGAAATATTCATTTCCTGTCCGTCATGGAATGCATAAGAGGTATCGCAGTAGGAACATTTGAGATTACATCCTGTAAGCCTTATGAAACAGCAGGGAAGACCTGCATAAGAACTTTCACCCTGTATACTTTTGAATATTTCATTTATCACCATATCATGCTTCACCCGTCACGCATCACGCGTTACGCGTCACGCATTACGCATTACGTTTCATTTCATCTTCCCAGGAATAGCTTTTACGAGGAGTTTTCGGTAAAAATATAATCACTTTTGTTCCTTTTTCTTCTTTACTTTCTACTTCTATATTGCCTCCATGCATGTCTATTATTTTTTTACAGAAGGAAAGACCAAGACCTGTCCCTCTTTCACTTCTCAGGCCTTTTCTGGAAACAAGAGGTGTGCCGAGGAATATTTTATCCAGAAGGTTTTCCGGTATACCTATACCTGTGTCTGATACTGTAATAGATATTCCGGTATTATCCACTTCTTTTGCTGTAAGTTTAATCTGACCTCCTCTGGGGGTAAATTTAAAGGCATTATCTATGAGATTTTCTACAACTTCTACAAGCTTTTCACCATCACAGGTTATATTTAAATGTTCATCCAGAGAGGAAAGGAAATTTATCTTTTTTTCTGCCGCTTTTAATTCCGTATTTGATATACTTGGCGTGAGGATATTTTTCAGTTCTAATTCATTATATTGTAGTGGAAGTTTACCTTCCCTGTAAAAACTATCTTTCAGTAGATCGTCAAGCATGATAAGCATACGCTTACCCTGTTCTTCAATTATTTTGTAATATTCCATTTTTTCTTTTGCAGAAAGTTCTCTCGTGGCTAAAATGCTGGCAAAACCGAGTACTGAATTAAGGGGATTTTTAAGATTATGTATGATCATATCCAGGAATTTATTTTTCATTTCCTGAATACTTTTTAATTCTTCCAGCAGGATTTCTTTTTCTTTAATTATTCTTTCTTCTTCTTTTTTAAAATTTATTTCTCTTACTACTCTGTTTACTCTCTCAAGGAAATCGTCATTCTGGAATGGTTTTATAATAAAATCCTTTGCACCCAGCCTCAAAGCCTGAATTATTGTTTCTTCAGAACTGTGGGCAGTCATCACAATAACAGGCGGATGATCCGGTTTCTTCTGTAATTGTTCCATTATTAAAATACCGTTTGTATCAGGTAAAACCATATCAAGTAAGATTAACTCAGGTTTGTCTTTCTTTATTTTTTTTAATGCCTCTTCTCCGAATCTGGCCTGAATCACTTTATAATTACTTCTTTTCAGAGTCAGTTCCATTACCTTCATCAATGTTATGTCATCTTCTACAACCAGTATTTTCATACAAAAAGCTCCATAAATATTTCAAAATCTTCTACCTCTATCCTATTATTCCATATGTTCCGATAAATTCCTTCCCATAACAGGTGAGACGTAAATTCTCACGACTCACGACTCACTATTTCACTGATCAAAAGACTTGCCACTGTAGGTTCAATAGGTGAACCTCCATGATAGGCCTTTCTTATAGATTCCGCTATCTCATCCATATCTGTATTTTTTATTATATAACCTATTGCTCCTGCTTTAAAAGATTGGAGCACTATTTCTCTTGTACTTTCCAGAGCCGTCAACATAATTATTTTTGCTTTCGGAGCAATTTTCAATATTTCTTTTGTTGCCATTATGCCATCAACATCAGGCATACTTATATCCATTAATGTTATATCAGGCAGAGTTATCATGTGTCTGAATTGTTCTATTGCATCTGCTCCGTTTACTGCTTCTCCTGCCAGTTCCATATCATCACTGAGTTCCATGTATATTTTTAACATTTTTCTTATGATTTTATCATCTTCTACAAGAAATATTTTAATTCTTTTCTTTTTTACTTTTTTTTCTTCTATAACAGGAGTTATAAACCTTTCTGATGTAATCGGTATTTTTTCAGCGGGATAATAATCAAGTCTTTTAGTTTCTCTTGGTATTCCGAGTGTATCTGCAAGGCGTATCAGTTCTTTTTTCATCTCAGCAACAGTATTATATCTCATATCTATATCTCTTTGCAGTGATTTTATTACAATTCTTTCCATATCTGGAGATATTTCTCTGTTAAGTTCTCTTATGGGAGCGAATTTAAAGGGTGTTCCCGGAGGTGCGCCTGTGAGTAAATGATGTAATGTTGCTCCCAGTGCATATATATCACTTCTTGGTTCTTCCCGTCCCGAATATTGTTCCGGTGGAGCATAACCCGGCGTTCCAAGAGCTTTTTCTCCGCCAAGAGGCCTTAAGTGTACCATCTGAGCAAGTCCGAAATCTATAAGCATCAGTTTCTGGTCACTTTTTCTGAGCATAATATTTGAAGGTTTTAAATCTCTGTATATAATAGGAGGTGATTGATTGTGGAGATAACTGAGCACATCACATATTTCCAGTGCCCATGACATAACATCTTTTTCGGGAAGCCATGGGATTCCTTCCAGTTCCAGCACACTTTCCAGATCGTCTCCTTCTATATAATCCATGACCAGATAGTATTTACCGTCTTCATAGAAATAATCTATAACACGGGGAAGGCTCGGATGTCTGAGATTTGCCAGTAATTCCGCTTCTGCCTTGAAATTCTGGATTGTTGTGTCTCTGTCACCATCTGAATACATTTTTATAAGCAGTTCTTTTACGGCACACGTACTGTTAAGCCTCGTATCTTTTGCCATATATACACCTGACATACCGCCAACCTTGAGAGGAGAAA
>CALARM010000799.1 GCA_937888925.1 uncultured Synergistia bacterium
CCGAAGAATTTTGATGCCCTTTATGCTCTCGGTTTTCTATTATACAGAAGCGCTAAATATGATGAAGCACTGAAATGTTATGATAAAGCACTGGAAATCGATCCTAACAGTGTTCAGGTTTATTACGGCAGGTATTTTATTTTAGGAGAACAGAAAAAGAGTACAGAAGCATTAGAATGTATTTACAGAATAATAGATATTGAGCCTAAAATTACCGAAATGGTTGATACTATATTTTCCGATATGCAGGAACAGGGTAAATTTGAAGAAGTTATCAAATGCTGTGACAGAGTTCTGGATAAGGACCCTAAAAATATAGATTTCCTGGCTTATAAAGCCTGGATTTTTTATAGCCAGAACAAATATGATGAAGCTATCAGTATATTTGATAAAGTTCTGGACATTGACCCCAGGAATACCGATGCTATGTACATCAAATCCAATGCTTTTTTATCTTTGAAAAAATACGATGAATGTATAACATGTTGTGATAAAATCCTTTCTATTAAACCTGACTATAATGATGCATTTTATACAAAATGTACTGCCCTGGAAGAACAGGGTAAATATGATGAAATTATTAATTTCTCTAATAAAACTCTGGAAAAAGATAGCAATAATCTTTATGCTCTTTATTTTATCGCAAATTCTTTTTATAAACAGAGCAAATATGAAGAATCAATCAAGTATTATGATAAAGCTATTGCAATAAGCGGTGATATTCCTACTCTATGGAACGGAAAAGCATCTGTGCTGGTAAAAGACGGAAAGTATGAAGAAGCCATGAAATGCTATGATAAAACCCTTGAGCTTGATCCTGAAAACAAAGAAGCACAGGTCGGTAAAGAAGAAGTTATGAAGGCTCAAAAGGATAAGAAATAATTGTAGAATTTATCGTCAGCTGTGTAATATAAAAAACCCTGTAATAGCAGGGTTTTTTTGTGATTGCAAATAGTTCTGATCTGTATTATAATTGCACTATTATATTGAGTTTTCTTATCTACAAAATTATAAAAATAGTTAATATATAGTATATAAAAATTGTAATTCCTTATGCTTTATATATCTATGTATTATGATGTAAATAATAATTTCACTCATTACTGTTTCTGGAGGATTATGGCTAATTTACTGGATACTTATATAAATGAAATGATCGGACACGAAGGGACTGATATTCATCTTCCATCCGGTTGCTGTCCTATGGTCAGGATATATGGAAAATTAAAAAAGACTGACCTCCCTGTTTTAAATGCCGAAGATGTTAAAGATATGGCAATGAATTTACTTTCAGAGGAAGAAAAAAAAATATTTCTAAAAGAAAAAAATATAGATCTTGTTTATGAATTGGACAGAGAGGAAATTCCTGTTAATCGTTTCAGAACAAATATATTTTTTCAGAAAAACGGTATAAATATTGTACTCAGAGGAATACCAAGGAAAATTCCAACACTCAAAGAACTGGGACTTCCGCAGTCTCTGGAAAAGTTGATTCATCATCACCATGGTATGGTCCTTGTGACAGGTCCGAGCGGTTGCGGGAAAACATCTACTCTTGCAGCACTTATAGATCTAATAAATAAAAAACGGTCTGCTCATGTAATAACTATTGAAGATCCTATAGAATATGTTTTTACAAATCATAATTCTTTAATCATTCAGAGACAGGTCAGAAGAGATGTTGATAAGTTTGCTACAGCGCTTAAAGCATGTCTCCGTGAAGATCCTGATGTGATTATGGTCGGAGAAATGAGAGATCTTGAAACAATTCAGCTTGCCATATCTGCTGCAGAAACAGGTCATCTGGTTTTTTCATCTCTTCATACAAATAATGCCATATCTACTGTTAACCGTATTATAGATGCTTTCCCTCAGGAACAGCAATCTCAGATTCGTACAATGTTCAGTGAATCCTTAAGAGGTGTAATAAGTCAGCAATTGATACCTGCTGTCGACGGTAAAGGGAGAGTACCGGCAGTTGAAGTATTGCTTGCATCCAGCTCTGTATCAAATCTTATAAGAGAAAATAAAGTTTACCAGCTTTTTTCTACCATGCAAACAGGGAAAAAGCATGGTATGTTTATTATGGATGACAGTCTTATAGACCTTGTTAAAGACGGGATAATTTCCAGGGAAGACGCCCTGGAGAGAGCTATAGATTTTAAGAGTATGGAACAGATACTGGGAGGATAATTATGGAGTTTTTCAGCAAGTTTCGTAAGAAACCTTCATCAGCCGTGTCAACCCTTTCCATTACTGCCAATATTTCAGAACTGGATACGGGAACAGAATTTATTGAACCTGCACCGGAATTTAATGAACTGGCTTCGGAAGAAGAACCTGTGAATGAAGTAAAAACAATTGATCTTGGACTTACTTCTTTAAAATTGAGTGAACTTCTAAAAAAACTGGTAGAACTGGGAGGTTCGGATCTTCATCTCGAATCGGGAGCCCCTCCTGTTTACAGAATAAAAGGCGATATATGTTTTGCAAAGAGAAAACCTCTGACAGACAAACAGGTAGAAACCCTTGTCAAACATTTGATAGGTGAACAATCAAGAGAAGTATTTGACAGGGTAGGGAATCTGGACCTTGCTCATGAAATACCAGGTGTAGCCAGATTTCGTGTGAATATCCTCAGACAGCATCATGGCATAGGAGCAGTTTTCAGAGTTATACCCACAAAGATTCCTACTATAGAACAGCTCAATCTTCCTCCTGTTTTAAAAAATATTTCTATGTTTAACCGTGGTATCGTAATAGTAACAGGCCCTACAGGGAGCGGTAAATCTACAACTATGGCAGCTATGATAAATTATGTTAATAATAACAGGGAAGCCCATATTATAACTATAGAAGATCCTATTGAATTTACCCATCAGTCTCTGAAATGTCTTGTTGATCACAGGGAGGTAGGTCGTCATACTACTTCATTCCCTGCAGCACTTAAGGCAGCATTGAGGGAAGACCCTGATATAGTACTTGTAGGGGAGATGAGGGATCTTGAAACTATAAGTCTTGCTATGACTGCAGCGGAAACAGGAGTTCTTGTCTTTGGTACATTACATACTAACAGTGCTGCAAAAACTATTGATCGTATTATAGACGTATTCCCTGCAAAACAGCAGGAACAGGCCAGATCTCAACTTGCCCAGGGTCTTAAAGCCATAATAGCCCAGCAGCTTCTTAAAACAGCCGATGGCACAGGAAGAGTTGCAGTCAATGAAATTCTCATATGCAATACCGGCATATCCAACCTTATAAGAGAAAACAGAACAGGCCAGATTTCCTCTTTTATACAGATGGGTAAAGAAGAAGGCATGCAGAGTATGGATGTTGCTTTACTGGAACTTTATAATACAGGAAAGATATCGGCCAGGACAGCCTGTGAACGTGCTATAGATAAGAGCCG
>CALARM010000800.1 GCA_937888925.1 uncultured Synergistia bacterium
ATGAAGAACCCGGCGGAATAGATGTTGATTTAAATGAAGAAATATCTGAAATAGATACATTGTCTGAGGTTTCTGAAAAAAGTGAAAAAGAACATGCAGAAAAGAAAGACAGCAAATCACCGGGTAAAACAAGTATGTTTTCTCAACAGCTTTTATCTGTGATAAAACAGAAAGAATATGAAGAAGTTAAAGAAGATGAATATGATAAGGAAGATGTCGAGGTAGAAGAAGAAGTAAAAATAGAAGAAAAAGAAGAGTCCGTAAAAGAAATAAAAGAAGAATCATCTGTTTTGACAAAGAAGCTTACTGAGGGCACAGATAAAAAAATTACCCGTAAGTCCAGTATAGCTGATTTTTTACGCAGTAAAACAGGACTATCGGAAGAAGAATATGAAGTGAACAGGGAACTTGTAACAAAGGGGAGAAGAAAGTCAGGTCTTTCCGAAGAATTTCTTGCTTCATTAAAAGCCACTTCTTCGTCGTCAGTAAAATTTTCAGGAGATACAACAATAAAAGAAGTCGCTTTCCCTTTTTATAAAAAACCTCTTACAGAACCTCCCCTGGGTGTTTACGAAGAAGTGGATATGCTCAAAAACAACAGATATGAAATCAGAGAGTTAATACACAGCGATTGTTACGGTGCAGTATATAGAATTCAGGACTATGACGAAAAAGATGATGAAAAATCTATAAAAATATTAAAGGAAATACAATATAAAGGGAATAGTAAAGAAAAAACAGCTTCAATAGTGAATAGATTTCAGCAGGTAATGGGAAAACTCATTACTTTAAAACATACAGGATTGACTGAAATAGAAGATTATTTTCATATCACAGGAGAGAATGGCACAGAACTTCGTCTGTGTATAATTATGGAATATATTGAAGGTATGTCCTTCAGTGAAGTCGCTATGACCTATTATGGAGAAGACGGGAAAAGCCAGATGCCTGCTAAAACAGTCTTAGGAGTAATCAGTAAGGTCTATGATGCTCTCGGTTATTTGCACAGTAATTCTGTTGTATATGGTGATTTACGTCCTTCAAATTTATTACTTGCTTCAGATGGTAATATAAAATTTTTGAATTATGGTATAGCAGATATTTTTCGTGATATAAATGATGATGTTTATCCATGCAGGGGAACCTATGGCTATGTTGCTCCCGAGTTAAAGAGTTTATCTGAAGGAGATTTTAAGTCAGATATATTTTCCCTGGGAGCGGTTATGTATTTTATGCTTACAGGGAATAATCCTGAGGAAATATCTTATAAATTTCAACCATTAAGAAAGCTGAACCCTTTCCTGTCACCGCAGATAGAACGATTTGTTCAATCAATGTTAAGCCCTTCTAACAGACCTGATATAAGTCAGATTATAAGGGTTATGGATAATATGAATTTTTTTGAAGCAGTGAAAGATAAGGTTCCGGGCAGAACCGATACGGTGCAGTTAAAGGCTCCTGATAAGGATCCTTATAAAGAAAGTCCTGGCGCTGCCGGTCTGGAGCAGTTAAAGAGTAATATATCCGAAATTTCGGAAACTATTAAAAAAGTTCCTCCTCAACTTTTGTTGATTGCTTTCGCTATTGTTTTTGCCGTTGTATTTATGGTTGTATGGACAGTTGGATATATACAGAGTAGAGGCAGTTTTTCCGATTTTTTATATGTTTTTTCTTCTGAAACAAAAGAACTCGTAGCTCTGGATCGGAAGAGCGGCAAAGTCTGCAGGCAATTGCAGCTGGGAGACTGCAGAAGCTCTATGGCTTTTTCTGCAACCAGAAAAGAATTGTATGTTTTAAATACTATGGGAAAAATTTTTATTATAAATCTCCCTGAATTTGTAGTAAAAAAGTTTATTGCACTTGATAATACACCTTATGCCATTACTATGTTAAAGGATGAGAAGACCCTCTGTGTCACTACCCCTGCGTCATCGGAGTTAGCTTTATATTCCATTGAAGAAAGAAAAAAACTTGCAGGTTTTGTTGTAGGAAAATTTCCTACTGATGTATTATTATTAGAGAAAGAAAATATGTTACTTGTAACAGATTTTAAGGAAAATAAAGTCTACGGAATGAATCTCAGGGATAATAAGTTAGTCCTTAATATAGATACAGGCCAGGGACCAAAGAATATGTTATATATTCCTGACAGGGATATAGTTTATATAACAAACTGGATATCAAACGATATTACCGTTATTCATATTCCCAACAGTAAACTGGCTTATACTATTCCTGTCGGTACCAATCCCAGTTCAATAGCTGCTTCCCCGGATTATAAGAATGTCTATGTAGCAAATCAGAAAGCCAATAGCTTCTCTGTTATAGATGTTGATACTCATAAAGTGACCAATGAAATAAAAGTTGACGGAGAACCTACTGTAATAATGGCAGATAGCAAGAATATATATGTAGGTCTAAAAAAAGCAGGTAATAATAAAGTGGTTCTGCTTAACAGAACGACTTTTGGCCTGGAGAAAGATTTCAGTCTTGCCGGTTTCCCTATAAATCTCCTTTTACTTAAGTGAAAAATTGATCAAAGATTTCCTTGACACATTGGTTATTCCCCTGTAAAATTTATATATGTTTTATTAAAATTTATTGATAAGGACAGGAATGTTTATGATCTTTGAAAAGGGAGATTTTATTCAAAATAAATATCAGGTAGATACAATACTATATTCCGATAATGAAGGTGTTATTTATAACTGTAAATACAGAAAAGGCTATAAAGTAGTAAAACAGATCCATTCTTCAGAAGATAAACAACCCGATAATTTAGATAAACTTTTTTCTGACAGGTGCAGTGAATTAAAGAAATTAAACCACAGGAATCTCGTTTTAATAGAGGATTTTTTTATAGAAGACCGTTCTTATTTTGTTGTAATGGAACAGATAAAAGGAAAAACACTTGAAGAAATCTATAAGAATGATTATAAAGGCAGAGTTTTTCCTTCAGATGTACTGATGCAGTATATGTTAAAGGTATGTGACGGGTTAAAATATATGCATGGCCAGAAACCTCCTGTTTTATATGGTGCTCTGGCGCCGGAAAAAGTTATTACAGGAGGAGGGGGTGTAGTTAAACTCTTAAATTACGGTCTCGGCGCTACGGTCAGACATGGGTTTAATAAAGGTGTAAATGGTTTTAGTGCTCCGGAACAGACAGAAGAAAAAAAAGATGACATATCTTCGGATATCTATGGAATAGCCTCTCTTATGTATTATTTATTAAGCGGAAAAAAATATGAGGCAGGTACAAAAAAAATAGAGACTTTAATGAGTTCTAATAAGAATGTGTCAAAAAATCTCGCAGAACTCATTGCAAAGTGTTTATCAAAAAAGATTTCTAACAGACCTGATACAGGTGATTTCTCCCGCCAGTTATCCAAGTTATATCTTTCTGAAACAGTGTTAAAAGCAACAAGGGGATTTTCTGTGGCATCTCATGATGAAGAAGACGATGAAATAATCCCTTCTGAAAAAGAAGAATCTTCTGTTGAAACAGAAAAAAGTAAGAAAGAAACATCCGAAATTGCCGGTAAAGCAGAAAAAAGCAAGAAGGAAGAAGCTGAAATTTCTGTGGAAGAAAAAGACAGGGAAACAGATTCTGCTACTGCGGTAATAGAGGAAGAGAAGAAAAAGAAGAAGAAGAAAAAAAAGAAAAAAACAGTTACCGATGATTTGAAAGATACGGTGGGAGAAGAAGCCGGTCAGATAGATGTGGGAGAAGAAAAAGAAGATTCGGAAGGCACAGACAGGGTGGATGAAGAAGCAGAACCGGATATGAAGCCTGAAGAAGTTAAACCTGAATTGCCCGAAAGTCCTGAAAGTGATAGTAAAGAAAAGAAGAAGAAAAAGAAAAAGAAAAAAAAGGAATCTCTTTCTTCTGAAACAGAAGAAGTAAAGGAAGAATTTGATGAAATTACAGAAGAGTATGAAGAACCGGACGAAATTGCTGATATAGATACTATAGATAGTAAAGAAGAAATCGTAGAAAAATCTGAATTACCGGAGAAAAAAGGGAGTAAACCTTCACTTAAGACAAGTGCTTTATCCATGCATTTGTTATCTGTTATAAAACAGAAAGAAGAAGATGTTGAAGAAGTCGGAGAAGAACCGGAAACAGATACGGAAGAGGAAGTAACGGAAAAAATAAAAGAAGTCAGTAAAGAAGAAATAAAAAAAGATTCTCTATCTGTTCCCGGACAGATCGGTAAAGATGGCAAACCGGTTACCCGTAAGTCCAGTATAGCTGATTTTCTTAGAAGTAAAACAGGACTTACGGAAGAAGAATATGAAGTAAATAAAGATTTAGTTCTGAAAGGTAGAAGAAAATCCGGTCTTTCTGAAGAATTTCTTGCCTCATTAAAAGCCACATCCGGCAGTTCTTCTATAAAAACCGGGGCAGATGCCATAAAAGACGTATTCTTTCCTTTTTATAAGAGACCATCTACAGATCCTCCCTATGGTGTTTATGAAGAGGTGGATATGCTTAAAAATAACAGATATGAAGTAAGAGAATTACTTCAGAAAGACTGTTATGGAGGTATATATACAGTTCAGGACTATGATGAACAGGATGACGGGAAATCTACAAAGATATTAAAAGATATTCAATATAAAGGAAGTAATCCGGAGAAAGTAAAAAGCCTTATAGATAAGTTCCAGAAGGTATGTGAGAAACTAACTAAGTTAAATCATACCGGTCTTGTAAAGATAGAAGACTATTTTTATACACCGATGGATAACGGCGCAGGTGTGCGATTTTCTTTGATTATGGAATATATTGAAGGTATGTCTTTTAATGAAGTAGCCAGAACCTATTATAATGAAGATGCAAAGAGTCAGTTACCTGCAAAAACAGTATTCGGCGTCATAAGCAAGGTTTATTCCGCTCTGGAATATTTGCATAATAACGGTGTCGTCTGCGGCGATATACGTCCTTCCAATCTTATACTTACATCTGACGGAAATATAAAGTTTTTAAATTACGGACTGGCAAATATATTTTATGGCCTTACGGATGAAGTCTATCCTTTTAAAGGGGTTTACGGATATGTAGCGCCGGAATTGAGATGCCTTCCTGACGGTGATTTTAAATCCGATATATTTTCCCTGGGAACTGTAATGTATTTTATGCTTACAGGAAGTAACCCTGAGGATATAAGTTATAAATT
>CALARM010000801.1 GCA_937888925.1 uncultured Synergistia bacterium
ATAAAATGCAATACAAAGAATGTTACACTTATGTTAACATTATGTTAAAAATTTAGTATATCAATTTCGGAAAAATCTATAATGAAAATTGTGAAGAGTGAAGGGTGATCTCTCTTCACTCTTCACAATTCTTATATAAAATAATATTGATGATATTTGCCTTTTATGATATGATGATTTTATAAATTCCCACCAGATTATCAGGGGGTATGAAAAATTGAGAAAAATATTGATAGTTGATGACAAAAATATTGTCAGAGACTTATTAACTGCTACATTGAAGGATAAAAATTTTGAAATACTCAGTGCATCCACAGGATGTGAAGCAATTGAAATAGCCAGAAAAGAAAAACCTTCCCTTATGTTCCTTGATGTTATGATGCCGGAAATGGATGGTTTTGAAGTATGTGAAAAACTGAAAACAGATGATAATACAAAAGATATATATATTATTGTCCTGACCTCTATAAATAGAGAGAAAGAGAGAGAAATTGCTTTCAAAGCAGGAGCAGATGATTATCTCACAAAACCATTCAGACCTCTCGATATATTAAAAAAAATGGAGGAATTTTTCTCCGACATATAAATCATACTTTTTATCATATTTCAAATTAATGAAAGATATTTTTTAATTATGAGTAAAAAAGATAATTATACAATAATAGAAGCACCGGTAGATTTGAATAAAGAACTGGAAGAAACAAACAGACAGATCCTTGCCTATGCCGAAGATATAAATAGAATATACCATCTCGAATATGAGAGAAGAAGAGAACTGGAACTGAATAATAAAAAACTCTCGGCAATAATAAATAACCTTGCCGATGGTCTTATAGTAACCGATAGAGAAGAAATTATTCAAACGGCAAATCCTAAAATATGCGAACTCTTCAATCTTACAGAAGAACATTGCAAAGGAAAAGCTTTTTCTTCTCTTATAAAAAGTGAAAAACTTTCGGAATCTCTAAAAATAGTAAGCAAAGAAAAAAAACCTTTATATAATATAGTAACAAATATAAGTATCCCCTTTGAGAGATTTTTTTCCATCAGTATCACTCCTGTAATAGGTAAAAATAAAAATGTAAATTCTATTGTTATTTTATTTCATGATATTACTTCCGAAAATAGAGTTAAACAGATGAAAGAAGAATTTATTTCCATAGTATCTCATGAAATAAGAACTCCCGCCAGTGTCATAAAAGGATATACAGAGCTTTTATTGAGCGAACTGCCGGGCCCTCTGAATACTCAGCAGAAAGAATTCCTTTCAAAAGTTCTATCAGACAATAAACTTCTTCTGAACAGAGTAACGGAATTACTGGAAATTTCAGAAGTTAAAACAGCTCATCTCGAAGTCTTTTCCGAACCGATAGATGCAGTTCAAATAGTCAAAGCTATGGTATTTTTAAAGAAAGCCGAATGTCTCTCGAAAGGTATTGAAATTTCATATAAATTCCCTCTGGAAAAAATAGAAATATATACCGACAAAAACAGATTGAGCAAAATAATAGAACATTTACTGAGCAATGCAATAAGCTTTACACCCAGGGGAGGAAAGATAAGTATTTCCTATGAAAAATCCTCTGACAGACATATTTTACATATAACCGATACAGGCATAGGTATACATAAATCAGAAATCCCCAAAATATTTGATAAATTCTACCAGATAGAAGATCCTTTATGTCGTGAAACAGGAGGCCTTGGCCTGGGACTTTCAATCGTAAAATATACTCTTTCAATTCTGAAAGGAAACATATATATAGAAAGTGAACCGGGAAAAGGAAGTAAATTCAGTATCTCCATACCGGACATAAAAGGAGAACATCTGCCTTGACGTGCCCTAAATGTAAAGTAAAAATGGTAGAACAGAAAAGACCATTCCATAAAAAAAGAAAATGGATCTGTCCCCTGTGCCAAAAAGTCAGAATGGAAACAGTCAAAAAGACAAGAAAAAATTCCTGCAATAGAAAATGGAAATGTGTGATTTTGTAGATCAGTGAAAAGTAAGTAATGTCCCATTCTTTTCACTTTTCACTTTTCACTTTTCACTCTAATAAATTCTTTACAAAAACTTTTGACATATGTGAGAAATCATGTTATAATAAGCACGGATATTTGCAACTGCAAGAGAATAAAAATTAACTCCTGTAAGAAATATCCTTCTCTTTGAAGATGTTCTTGTGAATGATAAATTGTACTTTATTTTTGCAAGATTAATTATATTTGCAAAGGATGAAGCATGTGGAAACATCTTTAAAGAAAAAGTGGAACAGGTTCAAGATAATCAGCTTAACATTATTATCCCTCGGTCTTCTGATATTGAACAATTGTAATATTCTGTCCGGTCCGAAGGCTAAAGAACAGGTTATAGTTTATTTCAGTGATGAAAACCTTATGTTTCTTGTTCCTGTAACCTATGAAATAAAAGAAAAACCTTCTACCCCAAAAAGAGCAGTAGAATTACTCATTTCATTGGAACCACCGAATAAATCTCTTTATAATTTATTTCCTAAAGGAACAACGTTATTAAATTTCGAAATTAAAGACGGAATTGCCTTTCTGGATTTTTCTCAAAATTTCAGAAAAGCATTTGAAACCGGAGGAATAGAAGGTAATTTGCTTATATCTTCTATTAATTATACATTATCTCATTTTAAAGAAATAAAAGGCATAACATTTTTAATAGAAGGTAAAAAAATCGAAACACTGGGTGAACTGGACCTGAAAGAGCCAATTGGTATAGACAGATGGAAAAATTTATTTTTAACAGGTAAAGAGAGTAGAATTCCCGGAGAAGAAAACAGAGCTACCATTTATTTTCTGGAGCAGAAATCACTCTTTATAGTGCCTGTAACCTGTGTATTTCAGGACTCTAAAACATTGCCACAGAATGTTATCCACAGACTCGTAAAAGGACTCGATGAAGAATGGGCAAAACCTACTCTTCCAGCAGGAACAGAAGTATTATCTTTCAGGATAGAAGACACTGTAGCTTATATTGATTTCAATTCTGCTTTTCTGCAGGTACAAAATGATATTCCTTCGGAAATAGTTATAAATTCGCTTGTTTTTTCTCTTACAGAATTTAAGGACATAAAAAAAATTCATATAACAATAGAAGGCAAAGATTTGAAAAAATATGGTTCTACAAATTTGCCATCTACGATTTCAAGGCCTGAAACAATAAACATGATAAAATTAGATGATACCAGAGAAACGGGGGTGAATTTCCGGTTTGCTTACAGACCGGTTATTTGCTTATGAAAAAACTTTTTATAATAATCTTATTAATTACATCTGTTATTACCAGCGGCTTTTGTGCAGGATCGACAAAAATAATAAATATAGATTATAAAGAAACCTCATCGGGAGGAGAATTGATAATACAGGCCACAGGCCCTGTAAAATACTCTTCACAGTTACTTACAGATCCTCTCAGGATTGCTGTTGATATACCGGGAACAGTCCTATCATTGAAGAAAAATAAGGATATAAATAATGATATAGTAAAAAACGTAAAAGCATCTCAAAATTCCCCGAATTCCGTAAGGGTAGTAATGGAATTAAAAAAACCTGTTTCAGTAAGAATAGCTT
>CALARM010000802.1 GCA_937888925.1 uncultured Synergistia bacterium
ACCTCCATTTTTACCTATCCATTACTGGCTTAGTTTGTATGGAAACGTTTCGCACAAAAATCATCAGCAAATCCGCAAAATTCAGTTGTAAAATACTTTTTTAGCTCATACAAAAATTCACCTTGCAATAAATTCTTTAACAGCTAAGACATTTTTTAGTGGTAATTCCCAGAAGGTAGCCTGAATGGAATTTCCTGTATCTGAAAGGTCTACATTAAAAATTCTTTCCCAGCTTTTTACTATTTCATTATGATAGCCTTTGTGAAACAGAGGTTCTTCAGTATAAATTGAGATATTTCGAGAATAGTAAATTTAAAAAATGAAGGAAATATATGCTATAAATAATCTCTTTATATTTTAAAAAAGAAGTGCCTGTTCGGTAACTCTGTTAAAAACATCAGGTAAAATTGTGTGAATATTATCTATAACCGTATTACCAAGTTCACCCGGCTCAATTTTAAATAAACCACCTCCGTAAACTCTGCCTTCCCTGGTTAAACTATGAGATGAAATTCCTTTAAGGTAATTCCATATAACATCAATTAATATAGGATCTTTATTAATAGCCTTTTCCAGAACCGGCACCGGATAGAGAATGAGATAAACATTGGCGGCTATAGCATTTGAATGATTGAGTATAAATCGAAATACCCTTTTATCACTCAAATTCTGCCGGTTCATATAAGTGCAAAGAAATCTGGCCGGCTGTCTCTTTTCCTGTGAATACCAGGGAGAACGATGGCTGCATAAGTATCGCTCGTTTATTTTTTTATCTATACCTGTCTGTAAATATTTCCAGAGAGCAGGATGTTTAGACTTTATCTGGTTTTCCGGCAGATTACAGTTCAGCAGGAATAATTTATGATTTAACACAGGTATTCCAGATTCATCTGCTTTAATTTCATCATCAGGTAAATATTTTGGCCCTGGAAGTATTGGCGTTAAAAATTCAGCAGGAAGTTCATATTTACTTATCTGCTCCGATGTAAGCAAGAAAAAATCATTTGCACCTGTTACGAGACCACGTTTAATCATAAATAAATCGGATAATTTTGAGTGTTTTATATTGATATCCGGTTTATCAATTTCATGAAAAAACCTGCTCCATTTTCCAGAATGATGCATTGTATCCACAGAAATATACCTGGTTATTTCCGGTCTTTTAAGATTACTTCCACAGGTAAATTCAACCATATGATCAGGTGAAGGTATTTTTTTCTTAAACCAGATTACTGTTGATGAAACAAGGGCATCATTAAATTGTAAATCATCAGGTTTAAATCTATGAATTCTCATTAATGATACAGAATTAGTCAAATACTCTCTGACCTGTTGACCATAATTTACATCCATAAATTCACCGGGAATAAGCCAGACAGATAATGAATCTTCAGACACCCATCTATGAGAAATAAACAGGAAATAACAATAAAGACCTGCCAGTTTATTAAGTTTTATACCGGTTATCTCATAAGATAATTTCTGCAACCGGCTTTTCTCATGGCCGGTTAAATGATGATGCCTGACATATGGAGGATTGCAAATGAGGAAATTAAACTTCATATCTTCAGAATCTGGTGGCATAGCTTTTGTAAAGTCATTAATATTCAGTTGGAGGCCGGTTTTACACCAGAGTTTAATAGCTTCATTACCATAATCAGGATCAATTTCGTAACCTGTCGCAATGGAAGTACGTGACAAAGAAAATACCTCTAAGAATCCAGAGTAAAATGCTCCTGTACCACAAGCCGGATCAAGAAAACGAATATCTGTATCATCAGGAAATAATGTTTTACTATATTCTAAAATATCTATAGCAAGATTTGTTGGAGTAGCAAACTGGCCTGATTTATTTCTTTTATAATGACTTTTATCGGAATCCAGCCTGTTTTGTATATCTTTACGTTTATATTCCATAAGTTCCAGCGAGGTCATACTATACTCCCATCTCTATTAAATCATCTATACGATGTTCCCAGATCCAGTCAATTCCCTCTGATGCTTCATAACCAAGATATCCAGAATCAAAATATCCACAGAGAAATAGTATAAAATATATTTCATCACCATAGGTTCTTCGAAGTTGGGTAACTTTTATTGCTTCCTCTTTACGGCGTTTATTGGTATTGGTAAAATCACCTGCTGATTTTGCCTCTATTAATAACGGAAAATTTCCGGCTTTAAAATTAAAAGGCATAATTAAAGCATCAACTGTGATATTTACCTGATTAGCTCCCATACCCAGATTAACCGGCACGTTAACTCTGAAAGAAAATGTACCTGGTTTCATTTTATCAAATTGTAAAATATCACATGGTTTGAGGTATATATATTCTCGTTGTTCCAGCCACAGCTTTAAAGTATCAAGTTGTCTCCTTTCCTGAGCATTTCTAATAATAGGGTCTGATAGTGAACCACATAAACGATCTGCTATAATTGTTGAGGTACGATATATTTCCGAATTCTCCGGGTTCTGCTTGCTATTAAGCCACGGAAAAATATCTCTGTCCAGCAATCTAATAATTACGGAAGTCACTCTGTCTATTTCATTTTTAAGCTTTTCATTATTCATTTTAGGAGGTAAACGTTTTTCTATTTCCATATTTTTTATGAGATTAGGTGAACTATTACTTAATCCTATCAACCTGTCACGTGCAATCGGAGGTGCTGTTGCCATACGTAAAATTGACAAAACTTCAGGGTGTTGCATTAATAATGAAGAAGATATATTTGAAAAATTATCAGTAAGTTTCATAACTACTTCAACCTGTTTAGTTGTCTCCACACGTGTATTTTTATAAGCTTCCGGCGCAAATCTCATAAACCAGTTATTATAAAAATCTACAGATCTGATAATATCAGCTTTCCATCTATCCGGCCTGTTAGAATTTATCCCCATGAAGGCACCTCTTTTCATTTATCAGTATATCAGTTGTAACTGATCATCTCAAGTAAAATGTCTTAACCTGAATAATATTTACAATATCTTCTCTATCTTCGGGAAATCAAACTTATCCCATAATATATTTGTCTCTTCTTTAGCAATATGCCTGTAACAGACATCTACAATCTTCTTCATATCAGAAAGGAAAGTTTCAGCAATTTCTTTCGAAACAGGAACGAAGCCATGAGCCAGAATAGAAGAGTTTCTGAATTCAAGACCGGTCTTTTTATCAGAAACATCCTTATCAGGAGACAATTTGGAAATCAACTTATAAACGACTCTGGGCTGAACTCTGTTAACAAGTTCATTTGCCACATTATCTCCTATTAAATATAGAAAAGCAAAACCCTGATCTAAAGATATATTTCCATGACATCCAAAATTCTCTTTATAAGTCTTATAATTATCTCCGAGTTTTTTATAATCATTTTCTGATACTCTACCTGCATTAATCCCATAATTCTTCCATAAAAGAAACTGTTCTATTGACTCAAAAGCTCTGTAAAGCCTTGCCACTGCATCATCATATCTGCCCTGTAATACCCTTCTTTCTGCATTTTTTACCAGATCTACAGTAATTTTGATATCAGGTTCGGGACTTCCGAATTTTCTTTTAAGCTCATTGACTTTATCAAGTAATTCTGCCATAGACAACAATTTATCTTTAAAATCCACAAGTTCAGAAGGCACATTTGATGCAGAAGAAATATATCTTCCCAGAGCATTTATACCTTCCAGGAAATCAGGCTTTATATCTCTGCTGTAATGGGCAAAATTATCCCATTCCTGAAAGGTTTTACTTATCTTTTCAAGAGAAAGATAAAGATCTCTCACATTACTGTTATGAGTTCTTTCTTTTAATTTACTGAAAATCTCTCCGGAAGAAACATAGAAATATCTGTTAAAAAGCATTCTTCCTCTCTCTATTTCAACAAACCCCGTCTGTTCATAGGGATTACCGAGAGATACAACCTGCATAGAATTTTCTATTACTTTTCCTTTATCCCATTTTGCATCTACATAAAACATATCAAGGCCAAGCTGTGAAGCAACCATTGTAGCTGCAGCACTCATCCACTTTCTTCCTGCCGTAGGGTCACAGACAATCTGTTCATCGGAATAGCCGGCATTCCTGAGCCATCTGTATCCTTCATAGAATTTCATACAGAGATCTCCTATACAGGAAGGACTGTCACGGACTTCCAGACACTTCATTTTCGATGGGGAAAGACCGTATTCTTTACAAATAGTATCTAAATATTCTATGGAACCGTTCTTTTTACCGGCTTCATTTCCTGTACAGAGATAAACAACCATTTCTGGCTGCAGTTTTTTCAAAGAAAAAATCACCGGTTCAGGACTGGTTCCCACTGTTATTATAAGGACATTATTCATATTTATTTCTCCTTTACACAGAAGCTCTTTTCCCGAGCATAAAAATCAGATCGTCACAGAAACCATTGTCAACAAATATATTTATTGCCTGTATTCCGTCTTTTCCTTTTACCTCATATTGAACATAATGAGATTTGCTGTCTTCACTTTTTCTCTTATATTCCAATCTGGTATCTCCCTGTGAAGTTCCGACTTTATGATAATCAACCAGTTCAATCTTTTTAACAAACCCCAGTTTCAAAACCCTCCTTAAAAGTCCCTTCACCTCATCATCAGGTATATCCTTTAAAGTCTGAACATTTTTATTTCTTGCCTTATCCCACAGGGTATTTTCACAGGATTTTTTAAATACCATCTTATCATTTATTACCTGTAAATACACATCTTCTTCACTTAATAAGCTGAGATAAAAGGTTTCCCCTGCAGGGTTCAAATACCACATTTTCTTCTGTTCATCCCATTCAATCAAGAACTTGAAACCTGAAGGTAATGAAGGAATATAATTTTCAGAATCGCTATTTCTTACCCCTTTTTCATATAATTCAAAATAGTTCTTAAATTTTACCCAGTATTCTACATCTAAATTTAAAGGAAGATATGGCAGCGGGATAATTTCATTGAAGGTTTCATAAATATAATATGCTTCTACATGTCGAAGCTGTGAAATGACTGTAGCATAAGCAATTTCTGCTTTAAAACCTCCTGTAGCATTCATAACAACCCTGAAACCCTTACTCTTATAATCATCAATAAGACCTATCAGATTATTTACAAGTGAACGAAGTCCTGATACTTTAAACTGACTTTCCTTATATTTTAATCCTTCTATTATTTGAGTTTTAATATCAAATCCATAGTTCTTAAAATATTCTCTGAGTAAAGGTTCTTCCTTTTTCATTTCATCAGTATCAGATAAAATTAAATGAACGATATCTATCTTACTGTTTTCTTTTTTCTGTAAATATGAATTGAGTTGAATTGTAGAATTAATCTCGGCAGAAATTTTCGTTTCAGTATTATTATTGATATGTAAATTAATGAACTGTTTTATATCTTTCTCAGGAATATCGAGTAAATTTTCATATTTCAAATTCAGCCATTTACCGGTATTACTTAATAAAGCTGTTCCCGTAGTTGTTATGGCAACTAACTTTGACATTTAATGCAACCCTCCATTGATTATATTATCGCGATGATTACAATTAAAATTTTTATATTACATAGCAGTTTAAGGAACTATGGCCGTTTTTATAATACACCGCTGTAATGAAGCATACTGTCTTCCGGCAAATTCATCTATAACAACTGTATTAATTAATTTTTCCTTTGCTATAGTAATTACTTCGGATTCTCCTTCATCCAGTTCAAGCATAATAGATTGTCTGGCAGGAGTTGAATTGATTACAACTTTACTTTTTGACATCTTCTGACAGGCGAGAAATGAAATCCACTTCTCTTTCCAGCTCTCTTTCCGAATAACGATATATATCTATGTTATACTGTCCGAGTAATTCAGTGAACTCATTTTTATCCATACCGGCGAGTTCAGAAGCCTTACCAGGAGATAGCTTTTTCTCTTTAAAAAATTGCAGAGCCAGTATTTTTAGTATTTCCTTCTGAAAGGAATCTTCATCTTTTTTAAGTATGAACAGTATTTCTTCCGACACAGGAATATTTATATTAAGTTTACCCAGAAAAACCAGCTCCAGTCATAATTAAAATCATTCTATATTTTTTATTAATCAAAATCCCCCGTAATTTCAAATATATTACTCATCTTACAAGATATGCTTTATAAGATTTTCAGCCATCTCAAGAAATTTCTCTGAACGGATAATTTGATCCTGAGCCTGTTCTAAAGATACGGTATAACAGTAATCATAATCTCCTGTATGTCGTAATGCCTGGGCTTCTATAAGATATTTATGAAATTCTACCGGAACCTTACCTGTATGGGAAAAATATTTACCGAAATTAGCTATAACTGCAGAATGTTTTGAAAAAGACATTCCTTCACCTTCTAAAAAAGCTTCTGCAATATAAAACATGGCATAATAAGCACGGGATGCAGCATATCCGGTATAACCGCCATCAAGAAGTAATTTAGCAGCAGATAAGCTTTTCCTGGCTTCATTAAGAAGTTCTATTTGATCTTTGCTCATATAAATATACCTTCTCGTCGGATATTCCTCAGATAGGGGCCGTTACGGGTTTTAAAACGTTCTCTATCCATAAAACCACAGCTAATAACCGTATTATAACGTAATGAAAGTTCTGCCACAACCTCTCCTGTCCTTGATATCTCATCTCCGGGATTTATATTGCCTTCAAGAACGACAAGAATATCAACATCAGAATACTCTTCTGCATCTCCTCTTGCATGAGAGCCGTAAAGCAATAGATGTTTCAGACGATTCCCATAAATAATCTCAAAAGAACGGCGCAAATCAAGTAAAATTGAATTCAATTCAGGTTTAATTTTGCTGTCCATAAATTACAACCTCACATCAAATCCTATATCTTTATGTTAAGCCCTTTTTTGGCTCATACAAAAATTTACCTTGCAATAAATTCCTTAACTTCTACAACATTACTCAGAGGCAATTCCCAGAAGGTAGCCTGAATAGAATTTCCTGTATCTGACAGTTCCACATTAAAAATCCTTTCCCAGCTTTTTCCCGTCTTTGCAACTTCTTTTTAACATTTCTTCTGAAATTATTATATCATAATTTTTTTAAATATTTCAGGGATAGCAGGAATTTTGTGATATTACATTTTCCGTTACTATGAAGTATAATATATTAAAGAGGTGATTTCATATGAAGCGAAATCTGGCAGTAAAAGAAGAACAAACATTTACTTATGAGGACTATCTGACCTGGCCGGAAGATGAAAGATGGCAGATAATAAATGGAATAGCATATAATATGAGTCCCGCCCCTGATTTAGATCATCAAACGATTTCAGGAGAGTTACACAGACAATTTGCTAATTATTTACTGGACAAAACATGCAGGGTATTTGCATCTCCGGTAGATATAATTTTTCCGGCATCAGGACAGGATATAAAGAAAACTAAAGATGTTGTTCAGCCGGATATAATCGTTGTCTGCGATCATAAGAAATTATATGAGAGAAAAAGATGTATTGGCGCACCGGACCTGGCAATAGAAATACTATCTCCTTCTACGGCATATATTGATATGAAAGAAAAAAGACATTTATATGAACGTGAAGGTGTTAGAGAATACTGGATAGTTGACCCTGTTCATAAAACAGTACAGACCTATATACTGGATGGTAATCAATATAAAGTTCCTGAAGTATATTCTCTGGAAGATAAAATTAAAGTAAGTATATTACCGGAACTGGAGATTGATTTAGCTCTCGTATTTAAAGAGTACTTTTAAAGAATTAACGTCCTGTGAAATAATCTGATAAAAAATCACTTCAATAATAAATAATAATGAGAATAAAGTCATCAAATCAAATTCATCTGTTCCCTTCTACACGATACCAGGGAAGCAAGCTAAAACTTGTGACATGGATTGAAGAAAGCCTGAAAGATTTAAATTTTCATACAGTCCTTGACGGATTTTCCGGCACAGGAAGTGTTTCCTGCATGTTCAAATCCCTGGGGAAACAGGTCACATCCAATGACATATTAAAATTCAATTTTCACACAGGACTTGCCCTCATTGAAAATGACTCTGTAAAAATCTCAGATAATGAAATAGATTTTTTATTAAAAAGACATAGTTCTATAAAATATCCGGCTTTTATCTGTGAAACCTTTAAAGATATTTATTTTACAGATGAAGAAAACCTTTGGATTGATACTGTGAGAGAAAACATAAATCATCTGGATAACATATATAAAAAATCCCTTGCCTTATTTGCCCTCTTTCAATCCTGTATCATCAAAAGACCTTTCAATCTATTCCACAGGAAAAACCTTTATATAAGGCTCTCCGATGTAAAAAGAAATTTCGGGAATAAAACAACCTGGGATACCCCCTTTGAAGTGCATTTCAAAAAATTCATAGAAGAAGGCAACAGAGCGGTTTTTTCAAATGGTCAGAAAAACAGAGCTTTAAACATGGATATATTTGATATAGACGAACATTTTGATCTTGTCTATATAGATACTCCCTATATATCCGGGAAAGGTATCGGTGTGGATTACCTGGATTTCTATCATTTCCTGGAAGGACTGGTTAATTATTCTTCCTGGCACGACTTGATTGATTATAAGTCAAAGCACAGAAAGCTTAAAGGGAAGGAAAATATATGGGGCAATAAAAATGAGATAGACAGAGCTTTTGACAGATTATTCGATAAATTTAAAGAAAGTATTCTCGTTGTATCCTACCGTTCAGACGGCATTCCATCAATTGAAGAACTGAAAAATTTATTAAAAAAATATAAATCTCATGTAGAGGAAATAAGACATAAAAACTATAAATATGTATTGAGCCACAGTAAATCAGAAGAAGTTTTATTAACAGGTATTTAGATATCATTCTGACATAATTTCATCCATTTTTTTCTTCCAGTATAGGAGATTTTCAGAGGCAAATTGCCAGTCCATAAAATCATCTTCCCATTCAAAATTTTCTTCCTCATCCAGAGGGCTTAATTTTAACAGATAGAAGAGCCATATGGAAAAATATCTTACCCGGTTTTCCTGATTCTTTTGATATTTTTAATCATTTTTTCTTTCTGGCTTTCACATCTCTTTTTCATTATTTCACTGCACGGTATATCTTTCTGTTTTTTTCTATCCTTTCTTCCCTGTTTCTTTTCTGCATCGGCCATTATAGCGTTCACCTCTTTATAATACAGTCTTTCCACAACTCCTATAAATCTCCAGAACATGTTCCGCTTCTTTTATCATATATTGCCTGAGTTCTTCCGGCTCCAGAACTTTCACACTGGAGCCGAAACTTCCCAGCCATATGGAAAATTCTTTCCAGTCACCAAGGGTAACGGAATATATAATTGAGCCGTCCGGTAACTCTTCTATTTTCTGGCTGTGATGCCTTTTACCTGATTTGACTATACGTGCTGCGGAGCCGGAGAATTTTACTTTAATATCTATCTTCTTATCCCCTGTTTTAAAGAGTTCCCATGAGCCGGCAAAATAATCTTCCAGGGAAAAATGGTCAGGCATTTCATAGGTTTCACCGGTAAATTTCAGGGATTTTATACGATCAAGTTTAAAATTTCTTACATCCTTACGGAGATGGCAGTAACCGACGCTGTACCAGCCATGTCTTCTGAAAAACACCACATAGGGATCATATTTTCTTTCCGTAATATCATTTCTTTCCATTGAATAATATTCCATTAAAAGGGTCTGTCTTTTTTCCATGCCTTCTTCCAGAAGTTCAAAAATTTCCTGTTCAAAAGGATAATAGCTCCTTACATCCATTTCCACTTTATTCTCAATGATATCCCGGTAATCAGGTCTGGAACGTAATATGGATGTGAAAAATTTTTCTCTGATGGAATGTACTTCTTTTATATAGGGATAACTTTCCTGTTTTTCAGGCACTTCCAGAAGAGATAGCATGGCAAGCAATTCTCTTGAGGTAAATTCAAAAGAAGGGAAAAACTTGAAATTATTTGAAATCCTTATGCCGTTGTCCAGATATACAGGTATGCCTGAAAGACTCAGTTCTTCAATATCACGGTAAATGGTTCTTCTCGATACTCCGAAGTCCCTTGAAAGCTCTGTGACACTTAATTTACCTGTTTCAGAGAGAGAAGAAAGTCTTTTGAGAAGGTTTATAATTCTTTCCGGTGTATCCATAAAATTCCTTTCTTAATTCTAAAGGCCATACCCCATCAGGTAGGAGCTATTACTCCCGTCACGCGTTACGCCTTACCCGTCACGATTCAGAATATTTGTAATTATAAGATGATTGACATATCTGTCGTTTCTTCCCCTTACATTATAAGTATATTGCTTGTCGAAATTTAACATTCTTATAGCTTTTTTACCGCTGTAAAGATCGGAAATAAAAGGTGTGTCTTTTATTATCAGGATAAATTTTGCTGAAGCAGTGTATAAAAACTCCGCCAGTCTTTCCTGATCTGACCGGCTGAAAGATCTGCTTTCATAATCGGAGAAATCACTGTCATACGGAGGATCGAGAAAGATAAAATCTTCTTTTCCCGGCTTTATCATGGTTAAAAACTCCAGAAAATCAAGATTGTAAATTTCCGTATTACGAAATAATTCAATCACATCGGGACTGAAGAGATTATCTATCTTTCTCTTAAAATTCTTTTTATTATAGGCAATGCCTCCGTAAGGAATGTTAAATTCACCCTTCGAATTATACCGGAACATTGAGCCGTAACAGTATTCTCTTATAAAATAAAAATTTGCAGTCTTTTCTTCTCCAGCAAGTTTTTTGGAATGATTTCTGTTCAGAATAATGTCATTATAGATATTTCTGAAATGCATGTAAAAACCGCTTCTGAAGCCTGTTTCTATATTATCTCTCAGGTCTTTTTCTGATAAATATGACTGACTTTTTATTTCCAGTTCTTTCATTCTTCCCAGTTTATCAACTAAATTCTCTCTTATCTCTTTCAGTAATTCACCGTTACTCAGAGTAAATTTTTCATCGAATAATTTATTAAAAAGATCTGTGCCGGAATTTAAGATATCATTAACAGCAGCAGTTAAAATATTTTTGCTAAACGTGTTAATTCTGTATTCCATATAGGTTTTTTGAATTTTATCATATAAGAAATTTATATAGCCGGAGAGAGATGTCCAGTGGTGTTCGTAGTCAGAAATAGCTTTCTTAAAATCCTTATTATCGGATTTAATAAGGGTATAGAAATATATTAAATCTTGAGAAATGTCATTTATCAGAGCACAGGAAGGTCTTAAATGAAAAAAAATAGCCCCTCCGCCAAAAAACGGTTCTATATACCTGGTACAGGCAGGTATAAGACTGTCTATATATTTATATTCTCTTCTTTTTCCTCCCGGCCATTTAATAAGAGG
>CALARM010000803.1 GCA_937888925.1 uncultured Synergistia bacterium
GTGGTATTTTTCCTGATACCACTCTGTATTTTATTTGTATACAGTTTCTGCCAGAAAGGTGTCTATGGCGGCGTTACATGGAATTTTACCCTTGATAATTACAGGAATGTACTTAACCCTATTTATATTAAGATTGTACTTTATTCATTCTGGGTAGCTTTCCTTAATACTGTCATATGTCTTATTATTGGCTACCCCATGGCTTACTATATATCGACAAGGAAGAGCACAAGACTGAAAAACTCTCTCATCTTACTTGTCATATTGCCGTTCTGGACCAATTTCCTGGTGAGAACCTATAGCTGGATGATCCTTCTCAGAGACAGTGGTCTTATCAATACTCTGTTGCTCAACGCAGGTTTTATAGATGAGCCTTTAAAATTGCTTTTTACCAGAACTGCCGTAATTATTGGACTTGTTTACGGATATCTGCCTTTTATGGTTCTTCCTCTTTATGCATCCATAGAAAAGATAGATCCGTCATTGATGGAAGCAGCTCATGACCTTGGAGCAAACAGTTTTAAAGCATTCCTGAAGGTAATGCTTCCTCTTACTTTTCCCGGCATAGTGGCCGGGTGTATACTGGTTTTTGTACCGACCCTCGGTGCTTATATTACACCCGATCTCCTGGGAGGAGCAAAGGATATGATGATTGGCAATTTAATTCAAATGCAGTTCCTTAAAAGTAAAAACTGGCCCTTTGGCTCATCACTGTCTTTTATTGTTATGATAATTGTTCTGGCTTTACTGGTTCTTTATATAAAATTCGGGGATCTTGAAGAAGAAGGGAAGGCATGAACAGTGAGCAGTGACCAGTGACCAGCAGGGGCGAACCCTCTGTGGTCGCCCGATAACGGTGAAAATACGCGTCACCCATCACGATTATCACGCATCACACGTCATGCACATATGACCGGAGAATATAAAACTATGACACAGACTATGACACAGAAAAAAATTAAATGGGGCGAAGTTGCTCTTAGCCTTCATTCATGGCTTACATACCTTTTTTTATACGGCCCTATGGTTATACTGGTTATATTCTCTTTTAATAAAGCAAGGATAAATGCCGTATGGACAGGGTTTACACTGGACTGGTACAGAGTGCTCTTTGCCGATACCGCTATGGCAGGAGCACTGCAAAACAGCCTGATTATAGGTATTACTTCAACCATTCTGGCTACAGTAATTGGAACCTTTACTGCTATCGCTATGTACAGATATAAATTCCCGGGGAAAAAAATCTTTGATTCTATCCTTTATATGCCTATTATTATACCTGATATAGTAATGGGTATCTCTCTTCTGAGTTTTTACGTGTTTATTCACTTTACCCTTGGACTTGTGTCTATAATTGTTGCTCATGTTGCTTTTAATATATCCTTTGTCGCTGTTGTTGTAAGAGCCAGGCTTTACGGATATAATAAGACTCTTGATGAGGCAGCTATGGACCTTGGAGCCACACCTGTGCAGACCTTTATGAAAGTAACATTACCGATTATTTTACCCGGTGTAATAAGTGCTGCTTTAATAGCATTCACCCTTTCTTTCGATGATTATCTTATTACATCTTTTGTGGCAGGTATAGGCTCAACTACCCTGCCCGTAAAGGTATATTCTATGATGAAATTCGGTGTTTCGCCGGAAATTAACGCCCTTTCCACACTTATATTATTTTTCAGTATGACTTTAGTCATCATATCACAGAGATTAGGAGAATAGATAATGAATAAAATGAGCAGAAGGAGTTTTTTGAAGTCTCTTTCATTTCTTGGATTATCTGCAGCATGCGGACTTGGAACATCATCCTGTACCGGTAAGGGAGGAGGAGGAACAGGGAAACAACTCTTTGTTTATAACTGGCCTTATTATATAAGTGATAAGGTTATACCTGAATTTGAAAAAGAATTCTCGGTAAAGGTCATTTATGATAATTATTCCAGCAATGAAGAACTTCTTGCCAAATTTCAGGCAGGTGCAAGCGGATATGATCTGATCTTCCCGAGTGATTATATGGTCACAATGATGATAAATCAGAAGCTTCTTGAAACACTGGATCACAGCAGAATTCCTAATATTAAAAACCTGGATGAAAGATTTAAAGGTCTCGACTGTGACCCGAAAAATACATATTCGTTACCATATTTCTGGGGTACAAGCGGTATAGGGGTAAATACGGAAAAGATAAAAGAAAAAGTAGATAGCTGGAAAATACTCTGGGATGAGAAATATAAAGAGTGTATATCCATGCTTGATGATATGCGCTCTGTAGCACAGCCTGCACTTAAGCTTCTTGGCTATTCCCTTAACAGTACAGATAAAAAACATATTAAAGAAGCAAAAGATCTTCTTCTGAAGCAAAAACCTCTCATTAAAGCCTATACAAGCGATACGTATGTAGATTTCCTGAAGTCCGGCGATCTGTGGCTTGCACAGGGATACAGCGGAGATGTATTCCAGGTTATAAAGGAAAATAAATCCATTCAGTATATAATACCAGAGGAAGGTACTGAAATATGGGTTGATAATATGTGTATACCGAAAGGTGCGAAAAATAAAGAGACAGCAGAGCTTTTTATCGATTTTCTCATGAGGCCTGAAGTAAGTGCTGAAAATTCAAATTCTACATGGTACGCAAATCCGAATATTGCTTCTAAGAAGTTTATAAAGCCGGAAATTATAAATAACCCCGGTATTTATCCTCCGAAAGAAGTCCTTGATAAATGTGAATTTTTAAAGGATCTCGGAGAAAATAATATACTCTATGAAGAACTTTATAATGAACTGAAGAGTTCTTAGTCAGTGAGCAGTGACCAGTGAGCAGTTAGGAATCTCTGCTCACCGGCCACTTTCTATTTGCCGGTAAACAGATCGAGGAATCTGTTCTCATATTCTTTAAATACTCCCCACAGATCAAGTTCTTTTTTCAGAACCTTCGGATCCACTCTGCCTGCTTTTACTTCTCTGAAGAGATTTTCTATTTTTATTTTTGCATCTCCCGGAAGGCCGGAATTGTCTATATTTAAAAGACCTCTTCTGTTCAAATCCAGTATATTATTCGCGAGAGAGCTGGTAGTGAGTTCAAATATGAATTTCATAAGAGATATGTCCCAATACGTATTTACTCCTTTTATTATGGTGCTGAGATTATCTCCTTCTTTTTCTATTTCCTGTTCGAGTCTTTCTACAAGTAAATCCAGAGGGCCTGACACAACTGACATATTTTTAAATTCATTTTTATATTTATACAGAAGTCCAGGGTTGTTTTCAGAATAGTTTTCACGAACAAATTCAGTATATTCGTCTCCATGGT
>CALARM010000804.1 GCA_937888925.1 uncultured Synergistia bacterium
TTTAAATCCTGTAACAGAGGGATAAATTATTTTATGCAGCCCTTTCTGGATGAGATTAATTATCTTGGCCAGGAATTATTCGGCTATTTCAGGGGGAGGAAGTAGAATTGTGTGACCATCCTTCTGTGTCAATAATAGTAATCAATTACAACGGTGTTTCTTTACTTAAAGATTGTTTTGCATCCCTCAAAAATTTGACCTATCCTTCAGAGTCTATTGAATTTATTATGGTAGATAATGGCTCTACTGACAGATCTGTTCTTTTCATGAAAGAACATTTTCCTGATGTTAAAATAATAGAAAATAAGAGAAATCTTGGTTTTGCAGAACCCAATAATATGGCTGCTTCAATGGCAGGGGGAGAATATCTGGCTTTTTTAAATAATGATATGAGAGTAAGGCCTGACTGGCTTTTGAAACTGATAGAGGCCATAAGAAATTCTCCTGATGATGTTATATGTGTGGGCTCTAAAATTTTAAACTGGCATGGAGAAAAGGTGCAGTTTGCAGGTGGAGGCCTTGCTTTTGACGGTCGTGGTTTTGAAGTCTCTTCTTTACCTTACTCCGAAGAACCGCATCCTCCCGTGTTATTTGCCTGTGGGGGAGCTATGTTAATAAAAAGAGATATTTTTATTAAACTGGGAGGTTTTGATCCGAAATATTTTGCTTATTTTGAAGATGTTGACCTCGGCTGGCGTTTATGGATTACAGGTTACAGAGTTTTACTCGTTCCGGACTCCATTGTTTATCATCATCATCAAAAAACTGGGAGTGCCATATTTTCACTGGAACAAAAGATCTTTCTCGGTGAAAGAAATTGTTTTTACACTATGATAAAAAATTATGAAGATAAAAATCTTGCAAAACTGCTTCCTTCAGTAATCCTCTTGAGGATAAAAAAAATGCTTATTCATTCGAAACTGGACAGGCGTGATTGGATTGCAGGTAAAGATTTTACAGAGAAGAAACCTCCAGGATTTTTTAACCTTATCAAAGATTTTATTCAGAATATAAAGAGTGAAGGTTTTTCATATATATTCAGGAGGAAATATAATATTCTTCCTTACTGGCTGGAACGGCTCATTACAGGACATTATGTTCTTACCCCCAGGCCCTCTATGGGGCCTTTTATTGCTCTTGAAGATCTGATGGAAGATCTGGATTATTTATTTGAAAAAAGAGAATTTATTCAATCACACAGGAAAAGAAGTGACAGTGAAATATTTAAATTATTTCTGGACCCTTTTAACTGTCAGTATGATGAAGAAGAATATTTAAAGGTAAGGAACAGTATTATAAAAAATTTGAAACTTGCTGAGATGTTTTTACCTGAAGACGGTGAGTGACTGGTACCGTGATGTGTAACACGTGATACGTAATGCGTAATGCGTGACGCTTGACGGGTAAGCATCCCTTTCACTTTTCACTACTCACTACTCATCCCTCACTCTTCACCCTTCACCCTTCACTTTTCACTTTTCACTCTTCACTAAAATGTTTAATTCACTTGCCAAAATCCGATATTTCATTTATAATTTTATAGTTAAATGAATCCACGCGTCACGCGTCACGAACATACAGGGGTAATATATGTTAGGTTTTAGAAAATCTAAAAAAGATATATCCAGTAACATAGAAACAGTCTCCAGGCCTGAAAAAAAATACAGCACTTCTACTGATTATTCCAGAGATCGTTCAAAAGAGCTTATAGTGAAGACAAAAGAAATGCTTCTTGATTCTCCAGATTTTTTCTGTGAACTCAGGGGAGAGCAACCGGATGAATATGAATATAAAATATTTATTATTGAACATGCCCTGAAAACAATATGGAAGCATGCCAAAGAAGGTATGCCGCAGGGTGTAGGAGGTATTCTCCTGGGAGGACTTTACAGAGATCCTGATAAAGACGAAGAATATGTGGAAATACACAATGCTTTTCCTTCTGCATCTTCTTTTAATGAGGAAATGAGCCTTCGCGTTGTAAATAGAGTAATTGCAGATATGGAACACGTATCTATTAAAACTTATCCCAATCAGATTGTAATCGGCTGGTACCATACCCATCCTGATAAAGGCATATTCTTTTCTGAAAATGATGAGTTAATACATGAAACATTTTATCGTGAAAGTGCCAATGTAGCTCTTATACTCGATCCTGTGATGGAAATAGATCCTCTTAGAGAAACCTATAAAAATATAGCTTTTTTTTACTGGAAAGATAAGTCCATTGCTAAGAGTTCCGGATATTATGCTTATAAGCCCAGACAGCTTGCAGAAAGTATTTCACCTACAGATAAGTTGAGAGAAAAATATCATAGAAGGCTTGCTTCAATAAGAAGTGCCAGGGAGCAGCTACCTCCTACGGAAATTGATATAGAGGAAGAAGAAAATCAATACGATGATGCTATACCTCAAACAGAAGATGATGATATATTATTTAATGCTGTTCGCAGGTATGAGAGGCATGAAAAACCGCTTCCTGAAACACGTTATACAGAAGGAACTGCAGGTGATATAAGAACCTTTTCCGGGAACAGAAATTATGATGCTCCAGAGGAAAGACCTGTGTCAGTAACAGAAGAGAGAGGAAGTTCTTCTCTTTTAAAGGGTATTAGAGCCAGACCCGGTAGTAAAATATCCAATCTTCAACCTGGACCTAAAAAAAGAGGACTTCGTGTTGCTCCGAGAAGTGAAATTCCTTCAAGAGGAAGTGAATACTTACCATCACATGCAGGAGATACGGTGAGTTCTCCCGCTATCCCATATAGAGCTGCCTCATTACCTTATGATATGCGATTTAATGAAGACGAACCTTATTCTCGTGGTGATCTTCCAGAAAATCTCAGTATAGGCCAGGGGCCTACTGAGTCCAGGAATTATGGAGCAGGAATTGTGAGAAAATCCCTGGAGAAAAGACAGAATGTATCTGCATCGTTTCGTGGCAGTGGGAGAGAGTCTATCTCTCAACCGGTAGAAAATGCAGACAATTATTCATCAGGAGCTTATTTATCAGAAGGAAGGAGCAAAAAATCTTCTATAGATGAAGCAACTGATTCTTTATATATAGAATTTGATGCACCAGAAGAAGAAGCCATGCTGGATGATGAAGAACATGAAGTCTCATCACCTTATCACAGAGCTGAACCAGTTCAGGACATACCGACACGTTCAAGAAAAGAAAGTCCTTCTTTCAGTTCTCCACGGAGAGAAGAAAC
>CALARM010000805.1 GCA_937888925.1 uncultured Synergistia bacterium
AGAGCCTGCCAGGCAGAAGCTTTTTACGGATACCCTTTTACCTGTTACGGTAATTGGAACGTGAGATGTGAGTAGTGAAATCTGTGCAGATGTGAACTGTGTTAACCATGTGAACGGTGAACCCATGTATCATGCATTACGAATCCACCCGTTACGCGTCACGATTCATAATGACAGGAGTTGAATACACGATATGGAGCCTTTATTTTACAGACATGTGGAAATGATTTATAAAGAAGTGGACAGTCATCTGCCGGTGCACAGAGGAAATCCCTGTAATGGATGTAATATGTGCTGTACTTCTTCAGCATCTCAGGGTGCAACTGCTCTGGAATATGATTATATGAAAGAATACCTTGTTAATTCCGGAAGATCTCCTGAAGAACTGGATAAATTTAGAGATTACGTGGGTAAAGTCAGAGATACTTCCACAGGTAAACTTCTGTATAGCAACTGTCCCTTTTATAATTTTACAGAGAAAAATTGTAATATTTATCCTGCAAGACCTTTATCGTGCAGAACCTTCGGATATTTTATAAAAGAGGGAAGACTTCATTTGATACCTGACAGATGTTTTTTGAAAAAAACTGTTAAAATATATACTGATAAAACGTTTGGAAATCTCTTACCATTTGCCATGCCTTTTTATGATATGGTTTATTCATATGAGGAATTTTTAAAGACGTGATGCGTGATGCGCGATGCGTGGGTTCGAACTGATAACTGATAACTGATAACTGGTCACTGGTCACTGATAACTGGTCACTGATAACTGGTCACTGTCTACAGATACTTTTCTCCCGCCTGTCTTTCTCTTACCACCTGTGCCGGCGTGCCATAAGCTACTACATAAGAAGGGATATTCTTTAATACAGTAGAGCCTGCCCCTACTACAGTATG
Organism: uncultured Synergistia bacterium; assembly: GCA_937888925.1. The sequence goes on from CALARM010000805.1 coordinate 901, forward strand.
TTCACCTACCGTTACGCCGTGAATAATACTGGCTCCAAGAGAAACAGCACTGAAAGAACCTATTTTTACATTTCCTCCTGTAGTAACTCCCGGAGCAATACTTGCGTAATCTTCTATAATATTATCATGATCAACAGAAGATCCGGTATTTATAATACAGAAATCTCCTGTTCTGGTATCGCTGTTTATTACTGCTCCTGCCATAACAACACATCCTTTCCCTGTTGTTACATTGCGGGCAATCCGGGCAGAAGGGTGTATGGCATTGACAAAGACAAAATCAGGTGATATGTCTCTTATTTTTCTGACTACCAGAGACCTTATCCAGTTATCACCGATGGCCACTATTCCTCCGTAAATATTGTATTTTTTTATGATATGAAGTGTTTCATCAGTTACACCAAGAATTTTATAGCCAGAAAAATCAACCGGTAAATTCTTATTATCGTCAATCAGTCCTGAAATGTTATAAATATTTTCTTTTTCAACTATGTCTATAATTACTTTCCCATGACCGGAGGCACCAAAAATTAATATATTTTTCATTAATTATCTCAATCTACGAAAAAAATAGAGTCTGAATTTATGTCACGTATCACCTGTTACGCGTTACGCGTTACGCGTCACGATTCTCAATGATTGCTTATGATTTTTTGCAGATATTTTAAATCTTTTACCTGAGCATTATCATTTTCTGCCATGGCAAAATCAATCTGCCTTTTTAGAACTGTAGTGAATTTTTCATCCAGTTCTTCTTTTTTCTCTTCAATAGTATCATATAGAAATTCCGGAGATTTCGTAGTTATAATCTGCCTCAGTGCCTGTATAATCTCTACATACTTTCTGTATTCCATTGCAGATATTCTCTTTGATCCTCTATCACCGGGGGTAATTCTTGCAGGTTTCCATGAATCATCGGATTTTTTCTTTAGTCTTCCGGAATCCGCTCTCAATCTACCGGAATCCACGGGGCCGAATTTTTTCTTTTTTCTGCTTTCTTCTTTTTCACTTTCTTCATGACTTTTTACCGGCCTGATAGTAGTGACGGCAGGTTTCACCGGTTCTGCTGTTGCTGTTTTTCTTATGTGGAGATTATCCATAATCTTGCAGAGATAGCTCAGGGAATTAATAAGTTCAGAATTTTCTTTTGCAGCAAAGATTTCCATTTTTTTGTCAAGATATCTGAAAAAGCTTTCATCAAGCCGTTCTTTATTCTGTTGTATTTCTACAATAAGAGAATTGAGAGAATCAAACTGCAGAAATTTTTCTGTCAGTTGAAGATGTTGCTGGGAAATAAGAAGGTCTTCCCCTATTAGTTTCTGACCGCATTCTTTACAGAATCTGGCTCCCGGCCTGTTTGACGAGGAATTGCAGAGAGGACAGAGCGTTGAAGTTATAAATTCACTTTTAACTTCTGCCTTATGTTCAAAATCACTGGTTCTATTAATATTCTCTTTAATTTCTTTTCCTGCAGGGTTTTCCTCGCTATGGCTCTCTATTTTTTCACAGGTTTCTTCCTTTACTTCAGGTGTCTCTTCTTCTATCTCTTCCTCAATTATTTCTTCTATCTCTTCCTTTACTTCAATTGTCTCTTCTTCTGTATCTTCCTCAATTATCTCTTCCTTTACTTCAATTATCTCTTCTTCTGCATCTTCCTCAATTATTTCTTCCTTTACTTCAATTGTCTCTTCTTCTGTATCTTCTTCAATTATATGTTCAATCTCTTCATCTATTACTTCTTCCAGTAATTCCTCACCTTTTCCATGTTCATCTTTTCCCGTGATTTTTTTAGAAGGAAAAACCAGTTCTTCTTCTTCTTTTATATCAGTAACCGGTTTCATTTCAATAACTTCTTCATTGGCTCTGGATGGTGTTATAGTATCCGAAAGCTTTTTACTTCTGATTAATTCTACAAATAATGAATTGGCACTTGAAGAAATAGGGTGTCCTCCGTCAAAAGCTTTTCTTATAGAATCTTCAAGCTCTTTCCAGGAAGTACCTATTTTATATATATAACCTGTAGCTCCTGCATTAAAAGATGAAATGAATTTATGTTCATCCAGATAGGCTGAAAACATAATAACTTTTAAGTCAGGGCAAAGGGGAATAAGCTTCTGTGTTACTTCTATACCACTTATTTGCGGAAGATTGATGTCCATCAGTATTATATCAGGTTTTTCTTTCAGGTTTGTGAATATCCCGATAGCTTCTTCACCATTTGAAGCTTCTGCCACAATTTTTATATCATTGAAATAAGTTATAATTTCTCTCAGGGAATCCCTCATTGTTTCTTCATCATCAACTACCATAACCTT
>CALARM010000806.1 GCA_937888925.1 uncultured Synergistia bacterium
CAGTGAACAGAATAAATCATATTATATGTTAAACCGTTATATATCTTAGTACCGCGACAGGTAAATAATTATACAAAAACAAATGAATTGGCTCCTGTCTAGAGCCTGGCTCTGGAGGAAAAGATATACCGTACTAAAAGTAAGAGACTGTAAGAAAATAACCCTGGCAAATTATTAGAACGTTTATCATCCTGGAGTTACGCGTTACGCGTCACGATATAGGCTTTAAATATGATGAGGTTATTTCCAGACAAACCCCTGGATTTATCATCACCTGTAAACTTATAAGAGAAAATGTCTGCCAGATATGCAGGAGATAGATTGAAGAATAATTTTACATTTTTTTAACATATTTTTATTGAATGTTTAAATATAATATGGTATTTATAACATATAAGGGGTGATTATATGTCAGTTATAGGTAATCAAAATCAAATTAAATCACTGTGGCAGAAAGGCCCTGATGAAAAATTTCCTGCCGGCACAGATGAAATTAATAAAGATAAGGTACATATAGGTACATCTTCTGAAACAGGAGAAAATACCTATCTTTCTTCTACTGATTTTATACAGAAAGTCAGATTGGAAACTATGAAAGAAACTCAAAAGATAAAAGATAGTTATCTTCCTGTGGCAGAATGGAGCGGAAGGTTAATAATGCCGGAAAAGAGTGAAAGAAAATATGATGGTGGTGTATATATTGAAATAGAAAATGCGCCGGAGAACTGTTCTTCTCTTAAAGGTCAGAAAATCTGGCTATCATACAGAGGAAGTTCAGATGGAGGAGAAAGGTCTGCCATGGTTATAAGAGATGTAAAATTCTCTTCTGCTTCAGAAAAAGAAATGAAAAAAGGGAATATACTGCCTGAAAGATTGAATAATCTTTCCCTTGTATCATCTCTGGAATCCCTGGCAGGAGCAAGGAAAGATGATTCGGTAAGGGTTATGCTTTCAGATGTAAAGGTTACAGATGACGGTAAAACAGGGAAAATTCTGAAGATCGATAATGAACCTGTCATGATAGAAGGTAATGAAATGGCCCTTGTCAAGTTCCTATCTTCTGAAGGTGACAGAGGAGAAACTCTTAAAATCGTTCATTATAATAAAAATACAAAAGATTTTAACGGCCCTGAAGAAGAGGTATATCTGGAAGAAAAAGGCAGCCATGATCATCCTCTTATTACTATGAAAAATATTGAAAATTCACCTCTTAATCCTCAGGGATGGTATATTTACGGACACAGAAATGAAGAGGGTAAGTTCCTTATAAATGGTATGGAGCCACGGGAACTTATGAAGGTTGAACCTCAGAATGTCATAAGTGATCTGAAATCATCCAGAAATTATATAGAAAAAGAGAACTGGTTAAATACGCCTGAGAGAAAAGGACTTGTAGAGAATGTTCTTCTCTCTTCTTCTGATGAAAAAGGAACAAATTCTTTTAAAGAAGGGGAAGATTATCTTTTATGTCATATCTTCGGAGGTATAGGAGGAGAAGGGGGAGATAAGGCGATTGCAGGAATTACTACAGGCCACTTCTCTTTTGGAAATGCGAAGATCGTGAAAGATCCTTTTACAGGTGAACCGAAATTTGACATTACCTATAAACAGGTTTACGGCCAGGGTCCTAACGGTGTGGTTTCAGCTTCTTCCAAATGGCATAACTATATGGGAAGTACTGCCAGAGGGTGGATGTACTCAAGGCCTGTAACAGATATAGTAGTAAGATTTCCTGAGATGAATACAAAATTTAAGATTAATGGCAGAGAAATTTCCTTTATGGATATCCTTAACGGTGAAGTGGAAAAAATGATGGCCCGTTACAGAATAGGTGACGGAGACGGTGTGGCCATAGTAAATTCTACCAATTCATGTGTTCAGGATTCCAGTCAATCTCTTTATGCTGCCATATATAATTTAAAAGAACTTACTCAGAAGAATCCTTCTTTTATGAAGTGGGTAAAGGAAAATCCAGAACACAGGGATGTCATTGCCTATAAAAAACTTTCAGAATTAAGTTCATCTCTTGAAAAAATTGTAAAACCTGCCGGTATATCAAGACCTGACTGGAAATCCTATGCAGAAACAGGATATTTCTCTGTTGAAACAGGAGGGGTTATGGGTGCAGTTTTGAAAACTCTTCTTTCCTGGAAAACTGTAATGCCAAGATATGCCGATGATAAATTCGCAGAAGTTTTTCTTGACAATGGTGCAAGTCTAATGGCATTAAAAACAGGACAGATAGGGGGAGAACAGGAAAATCGCTATCCCACTGCTCCTACATATCCTTTCAGTAATCAATAGATTCAGAAATTACTTAAAATAAAAGAGTCACTATAGTCTTTATGGTGACTCTTTTATTTATTAATAATTAAAAATCGTACAATCCGAAATGATCTGTCTGAAGTTTATTTCCTGTAGCTACAGAAAGTAAAAAACCACCTGCAAATCCACTTACAGCTCCTGCAGGACCGAGAACCGCTCCCCCTGCCATAGCACCGAGTCCTGTTCCGATAGCTACAGGATAATGAGAAGCTATATTTTTCCATAAATTACTTTTATCTGAATAAACTACTGTTCCTTCTATATTCTGAAAGTTATCGGGACTTACTGCATTTTGGGCCAGTAAGGTCGTGCCTGGGACATCAATTTTATTCGGCATTGCCTGAAGTCCTTATAATACACTCCCTGTAATTGCTATAAAAGTTTGGATGGCTTTTTGCTTTTTAATATACAGTAAATTAAATATAAATTAGCTGATCTTCTCTGTCAATTATGCCCCTGTTAATATTTTGTTAACTTTTTAATCAAATTTTCTTCCTGGAATAACCTGTTTTAACTGCATGTTGTAATATTAAACTGTTTTAGATGTGAAAAGCAAGTCCAATGAAGATGACATTTTTTATATGACTTATAGATTCCTGTGAAAACTATTTAATTTTCAACTTTTATTTTTATTCTGTCATGTTCCCAGAGAACTTCCATTGGTCCGGAGAGAGTAAGTGCTTTCTGAGTATTTTTATTTTCCATATACCAGCCGATGGCAAGAAAATTTCCTTCCCTGCCGGGATGTGCTATTAATTTAACAGTGTAGAGATTATCTTTTGAGCCAGTAATAATCCCTGTTCCATTGATAGGAGTAAAAGGGCCGTAGAGACTGTCTGATACGAAACAGTGCAATCCTGTCTGTGGCCCTCCTGTCTTTTCTGCCCATTCAGGGTTATAGTCCTTTTCCTGGCAGGAGAAAAAGAGATATACTTTCCCGTCTTTTTGAATTATTTGAGGTACTTCCATCTGAGCATATAGACCGGGCGCAAGGACAGGAGGCTTAACTTCATAGGGCCCTTCAATGTTATCTGCTACGGCTAAAGCTATACATCCTTTATATGTTTCATGACCGTTTTTTGTTTTTGCTGTAATATACATAAGATATTTTCCATTTTTTTCATCTTTTATGACAAAAGGGTCACGCCATGCTCTGTATACAGGTGATATTTCCATTGTTTCATACCATGTGCCATCAGGCACTGAAAGGGGTTTATCACTTCTTTCCCATGTTACTCCATCTTCTGATGTGGCAAGTCCTATCCTCTGAAACTGGCCGTCTCTGTGATTTCTTGCAGTATAGAAAAAGAGATATTCTCCATTATCTTTTTTATATACGTTACCTGTCCATATGGGCCCATCATCCCATGAACCTTTCGGCCCTGACATAAATGTAGGCCCTATATCCTTCCAGTTAATAAGATCTTTAGATATAGCCTGCCTTACTGCCGCTATATCATGTCTGCTCTCAGGGTCTCCGTTATCAGGTGCGTCAAGATGATAGAGCCTGTAAAGAATTTCACCATTTATTTCATCTTTTAAAACCCAGGAATCCCATAAATATCGCCCCTCAGGACAGTAGGATTTTATACTGTCATCTGCAAAGGCAGTATTTTTATTTATTTTAGTGAAAAGACACATACATATTATTAAGATTAAGAGTGAAAATTTCATTTTTATCATCTCCATATTTATATAGTAAGTATTTTAAATTATAACATAACATATAAACAGATATAAGTTACTTTTAACAAAATGCTTGTAAATATTACATATGATCATTAATCGAGTGGCTGTGGGTTCAATCCTATCTCCCCTGCATACCTGGTGGAGTAGCTCAATAGCAGAACACTAAAAGTAGCAGATTTAACTTGCATATCTTTTCTATTTTATTGAATCTGAAGAAGGGAAGGTTTTTTCTTTCTTCCCGGAGAATTTATAAAGATAACATATAAGGGGGCTATCTTAATGGCAAAGAAATATACAGTTTTATATATTCTTTTTTTAATTTTTTTTATCTCATCATGTAACAATAAAATAAATACTCCTGCACCATCTCCCACACCTGTACCCTCTCCATCTCCTGCAGTTGATCCTAATCAAAAACCTCTGATTTTATCATGTATACCCTATGCAAGTGAACTTAAACTTACTGAAGGATGGCAGTGCCTCGCAGATTACCTCTCTGCTTATATGGGAATACCTGTGAAATTTGAGATGAAAAAGACATATAAACCACTTGTTGACGGACTTAAATCAGGTGAGATAGATTTTGCCAATACAGGTCCTCTTATATATGTGAAAGCCCATGACGTAGCAGGTGCAACACCTCTTGTAAAACCTATTCCTGTCTCAGGTAAAAGTCCTTTTTATCAGAGCTATATTATTGTCAGAAAAGACAGTGGAATAAAGACTATTTCACAGCTTAAAGGCAAAAAATTTGCCTTTACGGATAAAGAATCCGCATCAGGTTTTCTCATACCTGTTCTTATACTTACAGAAGCAGGGGTAAAGGATTTTAAATTTTTCTCTGATGTACTCTATACGGGAGATCATGATTCTTCTGTCAGTGCCGTTTATAATGGTTATGCAGACGGTGCCGGTGTGTCCAATTATTTATTCGCCAAAGGCACAAATGAACGTCTCGTTGACCTTGAAGTCATAAAAAAGTCAGATCCTATTCCTACTGCTCCTATTGTAGTCAGGGCAAACATGCCTCCTGATGTGGTAAAAAAAATAAAAGAGGCTTTTCTGAGTATAGATCCTGATAAAAAAGAAAACAGATATTTTCTGGATTTAATTCAGGTCAAAAGCTATATTGAAGCCTCTGATAAGGAATATGAGCCTATCAGAAAAGCCGCAAAAGCCATTGAGAAAATGGGGTTCGGAACTGAATAAATGAAAGAGTTTTAATTCAATCCTTTATTTTAAGAATCTCAATTCTGGAACTGAATATACGAAAGAGGTGCCCTTCTATGACTTGTAAGATATTATTTTTTTTATCTTTTCTCTTTTTTTTTATTATTTACCCCGCTGAATCTGAGGAATTTGTTTCGCCGTCTCTTAACTCAGACATTCAGGAACATACTGATTTAATAGATTACGTACTTTCAAAAGAAAATCTCAAAAGATGTGATATTCATACATCACGATTTACAGTAGAAAATCTTCTGAGAAAAAATACTGCCGGTCTTTTTGTACCTCATTTTAAACAGTGCTGGGAAGATCCTTTCTATTTCCCGAAATTTACGAAACGTGTCTGTAATGATCTCGGTAAAAACTGGAAAGGTGATAAAGGCATATATAATATTCTTCTTGCTTCAGAAGAAAGAACAGGTTATGTGTCAGGAAGGCTTGAAAAATATCTACCTTCTCTTAAGGTTGACAGTGAGAGACCGGTAGAGAAAGCCCTTCAAAAACTTTATATAGATGTCTGGGGAAAAGATTTTAAAGGTAATATATTCTGTAAAATTAATGGTAAAGATTATAATATATCATTATCTTCTTTAGCGGAATCTGATATGTTTTCTCCTCTTCCAGAGAAACTTCAGCACCTCATGGCAGAACATCTTCTTGCCCATTTAACTGCTTATAAATACAGAAATAGAGCTTTTAGAGAAATGGAAAAAGAAAAATTTAATCAATTATACTCTACAGGAAGATATCATTTTCTTTCCGATAGGGATAAAGAGGATAAAGGTTTTTTAGAGACTGTTGAAAAAGAAACAGGAGAAGATTCTATAGAGCTTGAGTATGATATGGCCGGAAAATTTGATTACAACGATATGTACTTCGGCGGATTGCCTCTTGTTATGAGTGTAATAAATATAAAAAAATTCCTATCTGACCCGAAAGAAGCTTCTTCTGTTGTTGACGGGAAAGAAACACAGGGGAAACCTATAGATATTTCCGGTATATCGGTTGAATTTGACACACCTTTCGGAAGATTTGCCTTTCGCGGTTCTTCAGAAGATAATGTCTATGACTGCAATAAGTATTTTTCCGTAATCGATACAGGTGGTAATGACCTCTATAAAGGGCCTGCCGCAGCTTCTCTTCCTGACAGACCTTCTTCTGCATTAATAGACATGTCAGGTAATGATAATTATATCTCTACAAAAGAAGATCCCTCTTCTCAGGGTTCCGGCATGATGGGCTATGGTATTCTGGTTGACTGTCAGGGAGATGATCTATATAAGTCTTATGATAATTCCCAGGGAAGTGCATTTTTCGGAGTGGGACTTCTGTGGGATGAGGGAGGAAACGACTCTTTTATAGGAAGAAATATGACCCAGGGCGCTGGTGCATATGGTATAGGAGATCTTGTAAATATCGGCGGCAACGACACTTATTATTGTTTTCAGTGCGGCCAGGCTTTTGGCTATGTCATAGGCTGCGGCATTCTTCTTGATACAGAAGGAGACGATTTATATACAGGAGAAACCGGACATAAGAATCCTGAAAAAAACCTTGTAAATCCTGCAGATCTCGGGCATGACAGCAAGAGAAACTACAATTTCGTCCAGGGGGCAGGATGGGGAAGAAGGGGAGATCTTTCTGACGGTCACTCTATGGGCGGAGGAACAGGGATTTTAGTAGACATGGCAGGAAACGATCATTATGAGTGTGGTGTTTATGGACAGGCCACAGGCTACTGGTACGGTACAGGTATCCTTTATGATGCAAAAGGAGATGACTCTTACGAAGGAAGTTTTTATGTTCAGAGCGGTACAGCCCATATGGGTATGACGGAACTGCTCGATGAAGAAGGAAATGATACTTACAGGGTCTGGAAAGCCATTTCACAGGGTGGAGCCCATGATTTTTCCCTTTCATGGTTTATAGATAAAAAAGGCAATGATAAATATCTCTGTTTTGAAGAAGAAACTGATAAAAACGGACAGACAGTAAAGACTTCGGGAGGCGTAATGATCGGTTCTGCAATTACTAATTCCCTTGCTTTTCATATAGATTACGAAGGTGATGATCTTTACGAAGCAGTTAACTCCACCACGCTGGGATACTGTCTCATGAGAACAGGCCCTGACAGCTACCGTTATGATGAATGGACCTGTGCTATTATGATAGACAGGGGCGGAAATGATACTTATATAAGGAATATTGACAGAAATATCGAAAAAGATGTACCGTCTGACTGGCCTGTTCCTGCCAATAATTCCCTCTGGCAGGAAATATGCCGCAACGGAAACAGGAAATTATCTTTCG
>CALARM010000807.1 GCA_937888925.1 uncultured Synergistia bacterium
ATAAGAGCCTGGGCAAGTCCCACTCTCTGTCTGTATCCTTTGGAAAGTTTTCTTATTAATTTATCTTTCGCATCCTCGAGGCCGCATCTGCTGAACACATAATCAAGCCTTTCAGATTTTTTACGAAAATCCAGTTTTTTTATGTCTGCAACAAAATCCAGATAATCACCTACTGTCATATTGTTGTAAAGAGGAACCCTTTCAGGCATATAACCGACCTTTTCTCTTACTTTAATCGATTCTTCAAATACATCATGACCACATACCTTTGCAGAGCCTTCTGTGGGAGGGAAATAACAGGTTAACATTCTCATAGTAGTAGTTTTACCTGCAGCATTTAATCCCAGAAAACCGAGGATTTCCCCTTTATCCACAGAAAAAGTTAACTTATCAACTGCTAAAAATTCACCGTACCTTTTTGTTAAATTCTCAACTTCTATCATCTTTTTCTCTGGTACTAACCAGTAACGCCTCCTTTCTTATATAGCTTTCAGCTTTTAGCTTTCAGCTTTCAGTTCTTAACTGAAAAAAATATATTATAATCCAATTTTTCAAAGCTTACAAGATTTTATACTTTAGAGATTAAAAATAAATTAAAGAAAAATTAAAATTTTTTAATTATTCAGAGGTAAGGGCTTGTTCAAAAATAACCCTGTTATAGTTTACCAGGTTAACGTTTTTATATAAATCAGGTGTTGGGTATTGAAGATATTATTTCTTTACATTACCTAATTATAATTTCCACACGTGAAGATCTATTTATATTTAATCTGACTGTAGGCCCAGGCTATACGTTTACGGACTTCATAATCTTTCTCGATTTTCATACCTTTCAGCAAACCGTCTAAAACCTTTTTATCTTTTAACTTTACAAGGGCTTCTACTGCTTCAAGTCTTAAATCTTTATTTTCATCGTTCAACAGCACATGGAGCAATGTATTAACAACAGCAGGGCTGCTCAATTTACTTATCCCTCTGATAGCTTCTTTCCTTTCTTCATAATTGACAGACTTTTTCAAAACATCAAACCAGTTAACCTGTTCCATATTGTTTCCGGGAAGTGTGCCACTGCTTAAATCTACTGTCTTGCTAAATGTAGACGGAAGATTACCGGGTTTATTATCCAGAAAACCTATTTTAGGTTGTAATTTATGAGGAACTGCCGCAACAGGTTTCGAAGTTTCTATATTTTTTTTGGCATCCAGAGCCTTTCTTAATTTCAATTCTATAGCTTTTTTGAGAGAACTATAATCATAGCCACTTTCTTCCATAAAGTATACACCTATAAAAAATGAATCTCCAGGTTATAGATTTTTATTATAACATGTTGATAAAACCTTAACAAGAGCTTTTACAGTGATCAGTTATCAGTGATCAGTTACCAGTGACCAGGTTATTATACGTGCGACGTAATGTTTATCTTTCACTTTTCACTCTTCACTCTTCACGATTTCCTTAAAATTTCCTTTACAATTTCTGCATTGCGCAGAGCCTTAACTTTAAGAATTTCTGTTTTTTCCGTAAGGAGAGAAGATATTTTTTTATGGTTTTCTACCAGCTTTTGAGCCATATCATATAAATTACCTTCATTTATTTCCTCAAGAGACAGATATTTCAAACCTAGCTGTTCCGATATATTTGCTATTTTCGGATCATAGGCTAAAGGTAATGAGGGAACACCCAGAACGGAAGACATAATAACAGCATGAAGTCTCATAGCAATAAGGATATTCATCTTCCCGAGCATTCCCATAAGAATTCTGGGGGAATATTCACCGGAAACAATATAAACGGAACTTTTCATAGTATTTTTTATTCTTCTGGAAACAAGCAGATCGTCAGGATAATGCATGGGTATAAGAAGAATTTTACAGGAGAATTCTTCAGACAGTCTATCAACAACACGGGAAATAATATTCAGATAATCAACAGAACTATTCCAGTCTCTTACGGAAAGTCCAATCCACCTGTTACCTTCAAAGGGTATTTTTTCTGCGGCAAAAACATTCAGAACATCAGGTTCACAGGCAGGTTTCATGGCAAATACAGGATCTGTCGTAACCTCAACAGGTGGTTTACATACACCGAGTTCTTTCAGTATCCGTGCGGATTTCTCATCTCTTACTGTTATAAAATCCACCATATTTGCGATATAAGAAGTAAGAGTTTTTCCTGTAAAAGTTTTTAAAGGGCCAATGCCCTGGGCATAAAACATAACTTTTTTACCTGTCAACTTTGCAAGCAAAACCATGGCAAGATAATAAAGAGGACTCCTTATACTTGTACTGTCCTGAAGTAAACCACCTCCGCCGCTTATGAGCATTCTGCTTTCCAGAAGGGCATAAAGCATTTCAGGTCTGTAACGGTGTACCGAAGGGGTATTATGTTCTTTCTCTGTAAAAGACGGATTAACAGATAAGATCTTAATGTTCAATTCCGGCTCAATCTTTTTTAAAGCATCAAGGATAGAAGCGAGGATAGCTTCATCTCCTGTGTTTTTAAAACCGTAATAACCTGACAGGAGAATATCATTTCTTTTCATGTTCAGTAACTCCCCTGGCACATATATTATAAAGTAAGGAACCCAGAAAACCTGTGAGAGAACCTATCCATACACCATGAAAGACCCGGAGCAGTGATACCAGAAGAGGTGTGTGGAGATGGGCAAAAGTATCCATAATATCAGCCTGTCCCAGGCAGGCCAGAGCAAGAAAAATCCATAGATAAGTACAATGACCTTTACTCCATAAATAGGCAGTCAAAAAAAGTGCAGGTTCACCTATAAGAAAATCCTTAAATCTTGGCCTCACTATTAACAGTCCATCGAGTAAAGAACGAATATTTCTTTCAAAATCAGATACGGGAACAACTGCAGTATTACCTGTACGGAGCAGGTAAAAAACTCCTCCGAGAACTATAATAAAAATAGCACATATCTGCCATAAATAAACAGGTTTCTCTAAAAAACTTCTGAATTTTTTGAAAAAATTCTGCAATTTATTTCCTTCAGTAAGGGAATATATATAAAAAATGATTATCAAAAATATGGGAACAGTCATAATAAATTTAACACCTTTGAACCGTTCTACTGTAAGGAAAAATTTTGTAGAAGATACAATACTCATTGTAATAATAGAGCCGATAACAGTAAGAAGTGAAACAAGCCAGACTGTTTTCAGAGCAAAAAACATATGATTTTTTACAGATGATTTACCCGGGGAAAAAAGGCCGGGGAAACCGAAAATTATGGCAAAAAGAGGGAAAATAATACCGGCCATAAGGGCACATATCTTTGACATAAAACTTCCTGCAAGAACCAGACCTCCCAGTAAAACTAAAGTACATACGGAAGCTGTAAGAAGTGAGTATTTAAAAGGCAATTGAAAAATACGGGCAAGAATTAAAATACCTGCACAGATAGCTCCAAGGCCTGAAAAAAATTTCAAGATAAGAGAAGGGCTGAAATAATTCATACCTTCAGTACCTCCGGTTTTATATCCGGAAGCTAAAATAGTTTCTTTACATAATTGCAGATAATAGATATTACTTTCCAGAGGTGTCATCTTTTCAACAGCTTTAGTCAGGGGTCTCAGATAAAGGAGTCTCATATTTCTTTCTGTCACAGCAAGGCTCCACATATCTATTATCTGATCTAATTTTAATTTGTCCTGATAGGCAGAAGACATGGAAATCACCCTTACAACCCTGCTAATATTATGCCCTGCCACAGTTATGGCTCCTTTCTGGAGATTTTCAAGATCTGCCACTTCTATAAAGCCGAAATAAAGATTCTTCTGTTCCATAATGGAAGCAGTCTGTTCAAGTAAATCAGGATACCCGAGTACTTCATTGTTCATACCTGAAAAGACAAGGGTCGTACAGCATGATGGAATGTTCTGAAATATGAAATTAAGATCTTCTTCTTTAAGAATTCTGTTTTCCATTCTTGCCACTATATAGAAACCTTTAGAGGAAAGGCTCTTAACAATATTTTCAGGAAGCCCTGTACCAAGATTTATCACATCGGAATAAGTTCCCTGTATTTCAAGAACAGAAGGAGCTGATGGCAAATTATGAAACATAACTCGATCTTTGCCAAAAAATCTTAAAAAATATTTCTGTAACTTATCCACATAAGGGGAATTATCAGGAAATAAAATATAAATATTATCAGGCAAAATATTCTTTTCTTCTGCAAGTTTTCTAAGAATCTGATTGGATGTGCCTGATAATCTGTAAGCATTCAATATATCAAAGCCAGAATAAATTGTAATTTCTCCTCTTTCCTGCAGTCTTTTCGGAGTATCCTCATAAATACCGAAGGAAGAAATACCATTTGCTCTCAGTACATCCAGAGTATCTTCCAGATTATATCCATTCTGAAGACAGAACTTCTTCCAGTCATCGTAATCCATAACAAAATTAACAGTATTCAGCTCTCTTTCTACATTTACTCTCCCATAAGCTATCCAGAGAGATACTATAGAAGCAATTATTAAAACAGGTAAAAAAACGTATAAATGGTGTTTCATTATAGTAGTGAAAAGTGAATAGTGAAAAGTGAAAGGTAATTCTTCCTTTTCACTTTTCACTTTTCACTTTTCACTTTTTCAACTCCTTTATTTTAGCACGAACTTCATCTGCATCATCTGCATCGGGATTGACCTGAAGATAAAGCTCAAATTCTTTAATGGCATTATCTTTATTTCCCATTAACAGATAGATATTGGCAAGACTGTAATGAGCCGCACTGGCAGCTTTACCTTTACTATCAAGTTCTATGACTTTATTGAAATTCTTTATAGCATCATCGTATTTTTTCTGACGGTAATAATCTATGGCCATCCTGTGATAGGCTAGAATATTATCTTTATCGAGCTTTAATATTTTCTTGTATTGAAATATAGCCATATCCCATTTCTTATTTTTTTCAAATTCTTCTGCATCATTAAAGCTCCTGGTAATAGACATTTTATCTTCATCTGAAAGGGTCTGAACTTCCGGGCCAGGTGTTTTATTTAAATTTGGGCCCGGCGTAACAGACGGAGACGGACTTATTGATGGATTTTCACCCTTTACTTTAGCTATAATATTATTTATATCTTGAATCTGTTTATCTGTAACTGCCACTTTACGTGCATTTTCCAGAGCCATTGAACCTTCTTCAATAAGACCGATCTTTATATATGCAACACCAAGATGGCTATGAAATGAAAAATCGTTCGGAGAAAGAGAAACTGCCTTTTTATAAGGGTCAATACTGTTTTTAAAATCTCCGGAAAAATAAAGGGCATTTCCAAGATTATAATAAAAAATAGCACTGTCAGGTTCAAGTTTTATAGCTTTATTAAAATTATCTATTGCTTCTTTATAATCATGTTTTTCATATAAAGAGATACCGAGGTAATTATAAAAATCGGCATTTTTTCCATTAATAGAAATAGCTTCTCTGTAGCGGTCAATAGCTTTTTCTATCTGACCGTTTTCCTGATAGGTTCTGCCGAGGTTATAATGAAAAAAAGCATCGTCAGGATAATATTTTATAGCATTTCTATAGGTTTCTATGGCATTTTGCCAGTCTTCCATTTTATAATAAATACTTCCGAGTTTATTCAAATAAACAGCATTTTTGGGTTCTTTAATTACAGCTTCTTTATAGGCAACGAGAGCTTTATCCATCTGGTTAATGAGATTTAGAGCTTC
The DNA here is from genome assembly GCA_937888925.1 of uncultured Synergistia bacterium. The sequence continues at coordinate 5,704 of CALARM010000807.1, forward strand.
GCCGAGAGAATAATAATAGGAACCATTATCAGGATCAAGGTCAATGGCTTTTTGATATTCTGCAATAGCTTCATTATAAAGCTTTATATCTTTATAGAAATTACCGAAATGATAATGAGGTGCTCCCTCTTTTGGAGCCATTTCCATTGATTTTTTGAAGTTCCTGATGGCCATATCTTTTTCACCCATAGCCTGATGAACCTGTGCCAGACCGGTATAAAAAATGAAATTAGTTTTTTCCAGTTTAATAGCCTGCTCTACATCTTCTTTAGCTTTTTTATGATTTGATTTTTTAAGATAAGCCATACCTCTGTGATAGTAAAAATCAGCATCGTTTTTTCTAAGATTAATTGCTCTGGAGTAGGCTTCAATAGCCTTATCTGTATAATCAAGTTTATCAAATGTTCTGCCCTGATTATAATAAAAATAAGGTTTCGGGTTTTTCCCTGAATAACTTATAGCCATAGTGTATTCGTCCAGAGCTTTCTGCCATTCTTTCAGACGATAATAAATTCCTCCAAGACGATTATGAAAATCAGGATCTCCTGAATTAAGTGTAATAGCTTCTTCATAGGAAGTTTTTGCGAGTTCAAGGTCCCCTGTTTTTTCACAGGCAATTCCCAGGTTATAATGATAGGAAGCATTTACAGGATTATATTCTATTGCTTTTTTATAGGCAGAAATAGCTTCCTTAAAATTTGCAAGGCTATAATAGGCTCTGCCGAGATAATTATAAATTTCGGCATTATGAGGCTCTTTCTTCAAAGCTGACTGAAAAGATTTGACAGCTTCTTCATATTTGCCTTTTTTGTAAAAATCCATACCCTTTAAATAATCGGAAGTCTCCTTTGAGTAAGATACAGAGACACATAAAAACGAACATAATATAATTAAAATCAAAATCCTTGATGCCAGCAAGTTAAATACACCTCTCTTGTAAAATATTAAGCTGTTAGCTGAGAGCTGACAGCCTGATTAAATTCGTTATAAATGCTGACGATTCCTTTAAAAATATTGTAAAAAACCTTTTTAAATGATATAATCAATTGAGTCAGCTAAAAATTATAGTTAATTTCAGAACAATGTATAATTAATAACCTCGTAATGCGTAAAGAATGATGCGTGGTGCGCAGGGATTAAACCAGTGACGCGTTACGCGTAACGCGTCACGAAGCATGTAAATTCTAATAAATTATAAAATACACTATAAGGGGGTATATATATGGATATTGCCAGTATGATAAGAATAAGCCGTGCCGCTTCTTCTACCATGCAGGATATGCTTGATAACTCCGTTAAATCCAATACTTCCCTTCAAAAAGCACAGAGAAAAGACGATAAAGATACAGATAAAAAAACCGTTGCAACAGGTTCAACTACATCCAAAGGCGTTGGAATAAATGCCGGAGAAGTGGGCAATCAGGACGACATGTCTAATATGGGAGATATGAGAGGAAGCGGCGGTTCAAACTGGGGGGAATCCTTTTCTTCCGAAAAGGACAATGATGAAGACACACAGGAACTTAACAAGAGCCTTGATTTCTTCAAAAGAGATAAACTCTATCAGATGAAAGCCCACCACACAGAAGATGACCTGCTTGAAGAAAAAGAGGAAGAAAAGAAAAAAACTCATGATGATACAGAGGAAGAAACCTCTGAAGAAGACATAAAAGACGGTTCTTCAGAAGAAAAAGTTACAGGTAAAAAAGAAGAAAAAGATGTAAAATATAAAGATCCGGAACACAGGCTGAAAGATGCCTATAAATCGGAAGATGAAGAAAAAGAAGAGAAAAAAGAAGAAAGAGAAGATGTAGTTCTTCCTCAGATTAAGATACAATCGTCAG
>CALARM010000808.1 GCA_937888925.1 uncultured Synergistia bacterium
TCTCGGTCTTTATGAAATTCTCGGCACAGGCTATCAGTATTACCTTGATTATCCCAATTTAATACAGAAAGTTACAAAGGAAGATATCGTAAGGGTAGCAAATGAATATCTTACCAATCCTGTTTTTGTTGTTATCTCACCTAAAAGACCTGATGGTATTCAGGGAGAGAGGTAGATTCTCGTGACCCGTGACGGGTAACGCGTGACGGGTGGTTCGTAATGCGTGTTTTCATCGGTACCGGGCGAACACCCTTGCCCCTACTACTCACGACTCACTTATTTTACGAAAGAACGGTGGAAAATTTGGAAAAAATAAATATTGCCATAGACGGCCCTGTTGCTTCAGGTAAAACGTCAGTGGCGAGATTGCTTGCAAAAAAGATGAAATATGCCTATATAGATACAGGAGCCATGTACAGAGCCATTACATGGAAGGCTTTAATATATGGTATAGACCCTCTTGATGAGGAGAAAATTTCAGATATGGCAAAAAATACAAAAATTGAAATATTTCCTCATGAAAATAATCCTTCAGGTTATGCAGTTTTTCTTGATGATACCGATGTTACCGGACATTTAACGGAACCACTGGTACGTCAGAATGTTTCTTTAGTCTCCTCTATAAGTTCTCTTCGAAAAGTACTTGTAGAACTTCAGCAAAATATGGCAAAAAATAAAGGTATTATCATGGCAGGGAGAGATATTACTACTGTAGTTATACCTGACAGTGAAGTGAAAATATTCCTTACTGCCTCTCCGGAAGAAAGAGCAAGGAGAAGACATGCAGAACTTTTAGATAAAGGTGAAACTATTACCTTTAATGAAGTTCTGGAGGAAATAAAAAGAAGAGATTTTATCGATTCTACGAGAAAAGATTCCCCTCTCATGAAAGCTTCTGACGCAATAGAAGTTGATTGTACAGATAAAAATGTAAATGATGTAGTGGAAAAAATTTTTAGTATTTCTATGAAAGTGATAGAGCGTGACGCTTAACGCGTAACGCGTGACGGGAGCTTTTTACGGTATATACGTAAAAAGCTGAAGTCAAGACCTCTGAGATGAAAAATATTCAGATTATAAAAGCTTCGAAGATGGGATTCTGTTTCGGTGTAAACAGAGCTGTTCGTATGACAGAAGAGTCTCTTAAGAAAGATAAAGAAGTTTTTATACTGGGTAATCTCATTCATAACCCTCAGGAAGTACAGCGACTTGCTCATATGGGAGCCATAGTTATAGAAAGTCCCGATGAAATTACACAGGGAACCCTGATTATAAGATCTCATGGGATTTCTCCCGAGGAATATAATAAAGCCCTTTCTATGGGACTGAATATAGTTGATGCTACCTGTCCCTATGTCAGAAAAGTTCAATCTCTGGCAGATAAACTTTATAAAGAAGGTTATCAGGTTATTATAACAGGAGAAAAAGAACATCCTGAAGTCAGAGGAATTCTCGGATATGCGCCGGAAGCTTTTATCGTCAGTGATATTTCAGATTTAGAGAAGATACACACAGACCGTCATACAGCTCTTTTATCTCAAACGACACAGAAAAGAGAAATTTTTCTTGCTGTTGTGTCATATCTTATAGATAAAACTTTTGAATTGAGAAGTTTTAATACAATATGTTCCGCTACGGAAGAAAGACAGAAATCTGCCTGTGAACTTGCTGAAAAGGTAGATTTCATGGTTGTTATAGGCGGTAACAACAGCGCAAATACAAATAAACTCGTCACTATGTGCCGTAATAAAGGTATTACTGCATATCATGTAGAAACAGATAATGAAATAAAAGAAGAATGGTTTTTCAATAATGTAAAGGTCGGTATTACTGCCGGTGCTTCCACACCTGAATGGTTGATAGATAAAGTAATTGATAGAATTAAGGAATGTTAATAATCGTGACGCGTAACGCGTGACGGGAGATAATTATGGCGAAAAAAGCTAAAGCTGTTGTGAAATCAATTTCCCCCGGCTCCATTGCAGAAGAATTAGATCTTCGTGCCGATGATATTATACTGGAAATAAATGGCCAGACTATGAAGGATATAATCGATTACCGTTTTCTTGTTTCAGATGATATACTGGAAATACTTGTAGAAAGAGATGGCGAACAGTGGATTTTAGATATTGAAAAAGACCCTGATGAAGGACTCGGTATAGATTTTACGGAAGATCTCTTTGACGGACTTCATAAATGTACCAACAGGTGTATCTTCTGCTTTGTCGATCAGACTCCGAAATGCATGAGACGGCAGATTTATATAAAAGATGATGATTACAGGCTTTCTTTTTTATACGGAAATTTTATAACGCTGAATAATATAAAAGAAGATGATTTAAAGAGAATAGTTAATTTGAGAT
>CALARM010000809.1 GCA_937888925.1 uncultured Synergistia bacterium
TAAATATCTAAAATATATGAATGAAATTAACAGAATAATAAAATCTCTCGGCATAGTGTTCGGAGATATCGGCACAAGTCCTATATATACTCTTACAGCGATTTTCCTCATAATACACCCTACAGAAAAAAATATAATGGGTGTTATGTCACTTATTTTCTGGACTCTGACCATACTTGTTTCACTGGAATATGCGTGGCTTGCCATGAGTCTCGGCAAAAAAGGTGAAGGTGGAACTATTGTTCTGAAAGAGATACTTGTAAGTAAACTGAAATCTACAAGACAGATAGCTTTTATAACATTCCTTACATTTATCGGAGTGTCTCTCCTTATAGGCGACGGTGTAATTACGCCTGCCATCAGTATACTGAGTGCTGTAGAAGGTATATTACTTATACCGGAATTTTCAAAAACTGCACAGTTAACACTTATTATCATAGCCTCTTTAATTGCAATAAGTCTTTTTGTCATTCAAAAAAGCGGAACGGAAAAGGTAGGAAAATCATTCGGCCCTCTTATGATAGTCTGGTTCGGTTCCCTTGCAATATCCGGAATTATATCTCTGGTAGAATATCCCGGTATAATAAAGTCAATAAATCCTTATTATGCAATAGATTTTTTCTTTCATAACGGCATTGAAGGTTTTTTTGTTCTTTCCGAGGTTATTCTCTGTGCTACAGGAGGGGAAGCTCTCTATGCAGACATGGGACATCTTGGAAGAAAACCCATTATCAATGCGTGGTATTATTTTGTATTTCCTGCTCTCCTGCTTAACTATCTGGGACAGGGAGCTTTTCTTATAAAACATCCCCATGCAAAAATTGTATTGTTCGGTATGTTATATAATGAATCAACGTTATTATACATACCTTTTCTCGTTATGAGTATCATTGCTACAGTTATAGCATCCCAGGCTATGATAAGCGGTATGTTCTCCATAGTATACCAGGGTATAACAACTCATATTATGCCTCTTTTCAAAATAGATTATACATCTGCCGAAATGAGTTCTCAGATTTATATAGGTTTTGTAAACTGGTTTCTACTGGCCTGTGTGTTATTTATAATGTTTATCTTTAAAGAATCCAGTAAACTGGCCGCTGCATACGGACTTGCCGTTACAGGCACAATGAGCCTCACAGGGATTATGTTAACATGGATATTTTATTTAAAGAAAAACTATATAAAATCTTTTATTGCCCTTATTATAACTTTTGTAGATTTTGCCTTTTTCATATCAAATACCTATAAAATACCTCATGGCGGTTACTGGTCTATAATTATAGCACTACTGCCTCTGTGTATGATTTTAATATATACACAGGGACAGAAAAAACTTTATTTATCACTTAAAGCCATACCTCTGGCTGCATTTCTCGAACAGTACAATGAAGCTTACAAAACATTGAATAAAATTTCAGGGTCTGCCCTGTTCTTTGCAAGGGATATAAACAAAATGCCTCCATATATAGCAAGGACTATGTTCATCCATAATATAATCTATGAAGATAATATTATTGTGTCAATGGCACGACAGGAAGAACCTTTTGGCATAAGTTTTGATTTCAAAGAAAAAATCTCGGACGGCCTCAGGGTATTTGAAATAAGAACAGGGTATATGGAAGTCATAGAAGTGGAAGAAATTCTAAAAAAAGCCGGTATAGAGGAAAAATCCATATTTTATGGACTTGAAGATATAAATACAGAGAATATTATATGGAAAATATTTGCAGCTATAAAAAATCTGACTCCTTCTTTCGTTCAGTTTTACAAACTGCCTCCCAATAAACTTCACGGAGTTATTACAAGACTTGAAATATGACAATCTTTAATGGAGGTACTACCATGAAGACAAACTATGTAGAATTTTCAGACGGTTCAATTGTTACTGGCATTGAAGATCTGAAAGCAAAATTCATGAGTAATAATAACGATATCGTTAAAATTATAGAGAATGGAGATTTAGAACTATTTTTTCGCAATATAGCAGATAACATTGTCTCTATGAAAGAAGATGGTACAAATAGCCAGGATATAGCCGTAGCTGTTGCTTTTATCCTGGGTATTCCCCCTGTCAGGTCTGAAACTCCATCCGTTACCGGTAAACTTCCTTCGTATTTACTTCAAGAAGAAATAGCCTGTGATGAAACTGTAACGAGAGAAATATCTCTTAAAAATTTACTCCTCTCCGATAAAAAATCTCTTACCTTTCCGGAAGATCAATGGAACCTGGAAGAAAGTATCAGTGTAAAAACAGAGAAGGAAATTAAAGGACATAAATCATTATTTAATATAAATGAGCTTATCATAGATATACCGGCAGATAAAACAATAAGCTTCGAACATGTCACTTTCAGAAAAAATAAAAAAAATGAGGCTGTAATTAAGATTTTGAACGGTTCCGTTCTGTTTTCCGGAACTATATTTGACGGTGTACGTATAGAAGCAGGGGGAAACAGTAAAGTAAGTATCTGTAACAGCGATTTTTCTCATGTAAATACAGCCATCTGCGGAAAAGAAAAATCATTTATAAAATCAGAAAATATTTCTTTTGACAGGATCCATGAAAAAACAATTATAATGTCAGATTATGCCGACATATCAAATCTAATCGACCTTATCAATACACACCCTTCTCTCAAATACTCCCTCGCAGGAAGCAATGTATGCGGGAATAAATTACTTAAAGAAGGTATAATAGATTTTGCGACATTTATTAAATACTGTAAACATACAGTCATGTCCGGAGAATATATTATAAACAATACAATAGAAATAACAGGAGATATCTGTTCCATAGAGGGAGATAATTTAATCATAAAATCAAATGTAAAACAGGCCTTTCTAATAAAAAACAACAGCACTCTTAAATGTAAAAATATAATATTTAATTACATAAATGAAGATATAGAAAAAACACAGAAAAAAGTCGAAGTATTGGAAGATTCCAATGAAGAAAAACAAAAAGAGCCCGGGTTAATCCATGTTAAAGCAGGAAATCTGGAAGTGAATAACTGCAAAATCATAGGGGCCAATATTGCTGTATGTATTGAAGAACACTCAAAGGCCGATATCAAACAATGTACTATAATAAAAAGCATAAAAACCGGCATGGATATAAAATCTTCTAAAGTAAAAATATCGGATTCCATCCTTGAAGGTAACGGAAAAGGAGGGAAACACTACCCCCAGATATCTGTAGAAGACAAGTCTGAACTTGAAATAAGAAACTCTACCATATCAAACTCTTCTGATAGTGATGCCATTTATTTCAGCGAATCCAGAGGAACAGTTCATAGATGTTACATTAATAATAATAATAACGGTCTGGATATAAGAGAACATTCCGACGTAAAGGTATTTGACTCTGAAATCAACGGCAATCGTGAAGAAGGTATTTATATTTATAATAACTCAAAAAGTGTTATAAAAAAATGCAATATTATTAACAATAAAAGCAACGGGTTTGATATAAGAGATAATTCCGAAGCAGATATAGCCGATTCAAATATTAGCGGGAATATAAGAGGTATAGATATAAAATCTTCCAGATTACAACTGTCCGGTTGTACCTTCAATGGCAATGTAAAAGGCATATACCTGGAAATAAACTCCTGCGGAGATATTCAGAACTGCACCATAACACACAGTAAAATGAACGGTATTTACATAGATTCGTCAAAGGTGAAAATTTCAGATTGTGAACTAAGAAAAAATGGTGAAAAAGGTGAAAACACATATCAAATATATATAGGAAAAAAATCCAGAGTGGACCTTATAAACAATACGGTATCAGATGCATCTGATAAAGGACAGGACATTTATTCTGAATTTGAGACATCAAAACTGTTGATGGAAGATAACACTATAGAAGGAGAAGTTATTTACGGACATAAAAAGAACGGATGTTTTATTACAACTGCCACATGTCTCTCTCTGGGAAAACCGGATAACTGTTATGAGTTGAACAGATTGAGAGAATTCCGTGACACATGGTTAAAAGAACAGAAAGACGGAGAAAGACTCATCAGAGAATATTATACCGTAGCACCTCTTATAGTAAACACAATAAACACTATGGCGGATAAAGATGAGATTTATAAAGATATATGGAATAATTATATCTCAACATGCCTGGATTTAATAGAAAAAGAAAAATTTGAAGAAGCAAAAAATTTATATATAAAGCTTGTAGAAAAATATATGGGTTATGGGTTTTAGGTTCCGGGTTCCGGCTAATGAAAATTCCTATACCTTTAAATTATCAACCTCACTCCTCCGAATTCCGATATATTATAGGGGAATCTTTCATGAGGGCATCCTATAAACATATAGTTCTTCGGCACTTTGAGTTCTTCCGATAATTTCTCTATATATTCAGGTGTAAATTCTCCTTTGATTTTCACAAATTCTATATCCATCTGAGGATATAACTGATTGAGAAAGTTAATATCATGAGATAACTGATCGGGAATGTCTTCTTCCTTTTTATAGAGGTGTATGATTTTTATATTATTGGTAGGTTCATTATGAAGTACATAGAGAATAGCCGTATTTAAACTTGAAGAATTCTCTCCTCTTGTAAAGAATATTACTCTGTGACTGTTTATAGTTTCTATCTGTTGCAGAAGATTATTTTTCATATTCCCTGTCCATTCATTAATCTTCATTGTTATGGTTTCAAGTATATAAAGTATTACTCTGAAAATGCTTAACCTGAGGAACATTATGGTTACCATTACCATGGTGGGAATAAAATAAATCAGAAATACTATAATATTCTGTTCATCTATGGCTATATTACCTATAATGCCTACTACAACGGCAATAAAGGCCACTATCACTTCAGGATAGGATGCAATAACATTTCTTTTGAGACCGGATCTGAATATTTTCAGGAGAATATTTCCTACTGCAAAAATAGCCATAACACTCAGGAAAGATATGGTGTAAACCCCTGCAAGGGTTATTACCTTTCCCTGAGTTATAAGTAATATGGAAGAACAGAGCACGAAAAAACTCAGAATTATAATATGATTTGTCCCCCGTCTGTTTTCTTTCAGAAGCAATTGAGGCAAACACCTGTCAAGAGCCATTCTCTTGCATAGTCCAGTGACACCTACATAACTGGTAAGAACGGCACCTGAAAGAACCAGAACGGCATCTATCACTATAAGTGTATGAAGTAAATATCCTCCTGTTTTATTTGCAATATCGGCAAGAAGATTGGCTTCATTTTGAGGGTTGGCTATAAAAGACATTTCAAATGTGCCTAGAGCAAGAAAAGCAATAAGAGGATTAAAAATACTTACCAGTATCCACATATTTCTCAGAGTTTTTACAAAAACTCCTTTTTTCTGTTCTTCTATAAAATTTGCAGAACTTTCAAATCCCGATATACCAAGTAAAGCCGATGAAAAACCAAAAAAGAGAGCAAAAAATAGTTCCTTCCAGTGAACTATTATATTTGCAAACACATCGCTCACAGGTATAAAAACATCGGTAAAGCCGGTTTTCGGAATTACTATATTATGTAAAATTATGGAAGGATTCATTATTACATAATACCCTGCTATGATACAGAATATAAGAAGAGTGATTATATGAAATAGAAATATAATTAAAGCCACTACGGCAGATTCACCTATACCAATTATGGTCAGCAGGGCAAAAATCAACAGTAATATAAAGGTACTCAGTATAATATTAATCTCAGGGAAAGCAGGGTAACTGTCATGAAGTGAAGCAAGATAACACATACCGCTTGTTGCGGAAACCACACAGGTAGCAATATATGATAATATAGTAAGACATGCGGCAATACTGGCTTTGTATTTAGATGTAGTGTTTAAAAGACAGTTATAAGTTCCGCCGTTAAGAGGCAGTGCTTCTCCTACTTCTGCATAAATCCTTTTAAATAAATAGAGTATTCCGGAAATAAAGAGAAGAAGTACCGGAGAGAAACATCCGCCGAAACGGGTACATATTACAGATACATAAAGACAGCTTGAAGCTATATCATTTCCGCAGATCGCTGTGGCAAACCACTCGGATAATTTATTATGTTTACTTTTTTCTTCCATATATTACCTGACTGAATATATCGTGACGCGTGACGCGTGACGCGAAGATTATGTTTACGTTGTTATGATATAAGATAATATATATTCTATTTATATTTTAATAATCCTACTATAAAGTTACTTTAACTGATAAAAAATAGCTCTCAAATAATTTCTGGAGGCGAATTTATCGGAAACTCCGAGGAGGGTTTCAGTGGAACCTATAAAGAGATAGCCGCCGGGAGCCAGAACTTCGGCAATTCTATCAAAGAGTTTTTTCTTTGTATCAAGATCAAAATATATGGCTACATTCCGGCAAAATACTATATCAAATTTACCCAGTCCCCGGAATGGTTCAAGAAGATTAATTTTCTGAAACTTGACCATACTTCTTACTCTGTCTTTTATATGCCATGAACCGTTTTTATTTGTAAAATATTTATCTCGAAAAGTTCCTGAAAGACCCCGTCCCAGTTCGAAATCTGAAAAATTTCCCACACTTGCCTTCCTGAGAATTTCATCCGATATATCTGTGGCAAAAATAGTTATATTCCATTTACTAAATATATCAGGTAACATATCCATGAGGATCATGGCTATACTGTAAGGTTCCTGTCCGCTTGAACAGGCAGCGCTCCA
>CALARM010000810.1 GCA_937888925.1 uncultured Synergistia bacterium
CACTGAATATAAATCTTGCAGTATTTCAAAAAATGTTTCTTACTCTGGGTGAAACCTCAAAGACCATAATGAAAGGCACTATAGGATATGAAAACTTTTATCCTCCTCACTATTTAAAAACTGTTGCAAGAAATAATCTCTTAAATCTTTTTCAGGAAATTATGTCATGTTCTATTCATACCCCTGGTATAAATATTGGCCTTTTAAGGAGAATACATTACCTGCTCTATAACAACCTTGATACTCCCTATACATGCAGTCCCGGCGAATTCAGAATTTTCGATTTTAACGATAAAAACGGTACTACCGTACAAGGTGGCAGACTTCAGAGTGAGATGCTTGTTCTCGAAGGTTATCTTCAGAAGATAGACTGGTATACACTTGATCCGTATGTACTTATAAAAGGGCTTGCAGAGATATATCACCTTATAATAGCGATTCACCCTTTCTCAGATGCAAACGGAAGAGTAGGAAAATGTTTTGTAAATTATATCATGGTCATCAAAGGATTTATGCCCATAATATTTGATGACGAAGAAGAAATACTTTCTCTGCCGAGATACGGAAGTTCTCTTCTGGACATAGAGGCATATTTCAAAAACAGAATTAACTATTCCATAGATATTTACAGAAAAGAAATAGAAAAACTGGAAAGACATGGCAATCTTTATAATGAAATTTATAAAGTCTACTTTGACTCGGGGTTCCATTTCAGACACTATATGACAGGTCATCTGGAAGTCAACTTTAAAGCCTATGTAACATGTGACATCCATCTTTTCGAAGAATATATTGATGAATGTAAAATAGTTTTTCCTGATGAAAACGCTCTTTATAATATGATTATATACTGCGGTTTCAGCAGTAATTATAACAGCTGGGAAAAGGAAATGGCTGTCATGTCTCCTGAAATAGAATATATAGAAAGTAAGATAAATATGAAAATTTATGAAGTAACATGTTTCATAGAGTTACAGGATGTTGATAGATATGAATGTGTCGAATTTTCTGTTGTTTCCCCTCTTACAGAACAGATTTTTAATAATAAAAATTTGAATTACTGGTATAGATTTTAACGTAGTTACGGGGCTATTCTGGAACAGCCCCGATAACAAACATCTATTAATCTATAAACTCTTTAAAAATTTTCAATACAAGGCATACTATTTCCATTGTATAATTTTTCTGAGAAGACTTATGTACCGGATAGTATTGCATATGCTGTATGGGAGGAGACTGGCCTAGAGGTTGTCCATATGCATGTTTTTCTTCTTTTTTCTTACTTTCCTGTACCTTAAGCCATCTGAGGACTCTGTTCAATTCTCCCCCGTCAAGCCATATTCCATGCTGACATGAATCTATAGTCACACCGGACTGTGTTTCATAGGCTTTTCTGTTCATAAAAGTTTTACACACAGGGCATTTAACATACTTGACCTGTGACGGTTCTCCTTTGCCTTCTTCCAGAAGAAGAACTGATAAAGCTTTAAGACCTTTATTTTCCGCTTTACCGTCTCCTTCTTTCGAGAGACTTATCAGACCTTCCAGTTCCAGAGGATCAAAAAAGAGGCCCTTACATTCCTTACATCTTTCTATATAAAGAGGTATATCGGAAGGTATACATACAGTATCAAGTTTTATATTGCATCTGGGACAATCCCTGTCGGATATCTTTACGATAGTAATCTCAGGTATATCACCTTTGTTTTTCTTGGAAGCTCCACAATAAATACAGACACCTGTAAGCTCTTGAAGAGGAGCTCCGCAGTTACTGCAATCCATAATTTCACTCCTTACTCGCTGCTATATTTTATATAATAATTCGCCAGAAAATATTACTTTCCCCTTCATAAAGCAAATTTTCAGGAGTTTTATCTGGCAGATAATTCCTGTAACCTTCTCGATAGTGCTCTCATAGAAATATGATATAATATTAAATAAAATTTTTTAAAGGAGCAAAACATGACGGATAAAAAGCAGGGGAGCCTTGCTACAGGCTCAGGTAATACTCTGGAACAGACAGTTACAGGCATTCTTTTAAGTAAAGGATTTACTCCTGTTTCTTACGGAGAATATATAAAAAAGAAAGATAAATACGGAGAAGAACTTTTGATAAAAAACGTGCCTTATAAAACAATATACGGTCATGACGGGAAAACTGAGTTTTTGCTGGTGTCAGGAAAATATTCCCTTGAAATACGTATTGAATGTAAATGGCAGCAAACATCAGGCAGTGTGGATGAAAAATATCCCTACTTATATCTTAACTGTATTGAAGCCATGCCTGAAAGGGATATTATAATTATAATAGACGGAGGTGGTGCAAAAGAAGGAGCCATAAAATGGCTAAAAAAAGCTGCAGAAAATCATCTATACACGTCAAACAACACTAAAAATATCAGAATATTTAATCTTGTTGAATTTATAAAATGGACAAACAGTGCATTCCGATAAGTGTTATAGATGTTCGTTCATAAGGAAGTATGAGAAGATATTTCAGTTCTCATATAAACTATTTATTCGGCACAGAAGCTATCGTGCCCATCCCCGTAATCCCTGAAATCCCTGTCCTTTTTCTCAGTCTGAAAACATATAAAACAGAAAACCCTGCAATAAGTATGAATGAACTTACAAGAGGAAGATGTCCTATACCGGCATATTTGACAGAAAATCCTGCAATAAGAGGGGCGACAATCCTGGCAAAAGCATAGGCTCCTTCCAGCGCTCCAAGAGACATGCTTCTGTCATGTTCTTCCGTAATATCGGCAACATGTTTACCTGTAGCAATATTTACAGCCGGATAGAAAGGAAGAGCATAATACAATGCAATGACAACAGGGTTTTTAACAAATATAAATGTTAAAAAGAGGGAGAGATATGCCATGGCAGCACCGCACACAAGATATACAGGATTTACTCTGTCCGCAATCTTACCGTATATATGATAGGCAATGGCTCCCGTAAAACTTGCAATGCTCATGGAAAGTCCGAGAAGCCATTTACTACCTCCGATGTAGTCACAGAAAAATA
>CALARM010000811.1 GCA_937888925.1 uncultured Synergistia bacterium
TCTAAATGCATCCACTTTGTATTATTGTCTATGAATTCTCCGAGAAATAAAGCTCCCAGAAGAGTAGAAGGAGAGTCTTTTACCATATTCTTTATATCTGCTACATGGCTTTTAAGAAGTTTCAAATAGTTTCTGTAAAGAGGCATTTCCCAGCATACTTCACCACTGTGCCAGCAGGATTCTCTGAATAGATTTGCCATGTCTTTATCTTTAGAAAATACAGGGATAATATCTGTTCCCAGGGCAGTTTTAGAGCCTCCTGTAAGTGTGGCAAAATCTATAATATTATCAATCTTCAGTATCTGTTGCATATAGGTGAGACTGTCTGCCATAATAAGTCTTCCTTCTGCATCGGTATTTGTTATCTCTACAGTTTTACCTGACATAGCTTTAATAATATCTCCCGGTTTATAAGCATTGCCACCGGGCATATTTTCAACGGCAGGTATGACACCTGTGAGATTTATCTTTGCTTTAAGGGACGATAGAGCTGCTAAAATGCCAATTACTACGGCACCGGCAGTTTTATCCAGATGCATATGATGCATAGCAGTCTGATCCTTCAGTGATACTCCTCCGCTGTCAAAGGTTACTCCTTTGCCGAGTAAACCATATACAGGTTGCCCTTCTCCTGCTCCGCAGTATTCGAGGACTATGAGACGGGGAGCCTCTTTACTGCCTCTTGAAACTGCGAGCATAAGGTTCATATTCATAGACTGCATTTCTTTTTCATCAAGAATATTTGCTTTTAATTCGTATTCCTCTGCCAGTTTACCTGCAATTTTCCCGAGTCTTACAGGTGTAAGTACATTTGCCGGTTCATTACAGAGATCGCGGCTCAGATTTGTTGCTTTTGCTATAAATGCACCTGTTCTTATGGCATGAGAGATTAAATCTGCATCAAATTTTATTTCTTCAGGGAAATAGATGCCGAATTTTTTAACTTCCAGTTTTTTTTCTTCATGTCTGTATTTTGTAAAACTGTACTGACCCAGGAAAAACCCTTCTATAACTGCCATTGCAGTATCTTTATAACGAAAGCCAGGCGGTAAAAAACCAAGATGTATACCTATTTTCTGACATTGAATATCACGAAGCAATCTTCCTGATACTGCTGCCATGCCCCGTAACCTGTCCAGAGAAAGATTCTCTTTTTTCCCCAGTCCAACTATTAATATTCTCCGCGGTTTGATTTCTCCGCGGCTGTGAACCAGGGTTGTTCCGGCAAGTTTGCCGTTGATTTCACCTTCTTCAATAAGGTCTTTTACCATATATTTAAATTTTTCGTCTTTTCCGCATAGCCTTTCAGCCGTGCAATCATCTTCGAAAATACCTGTAAGCACTGCATCTGCTTCTATGTCAGATATGGAAGAGTTTAATACCTCTACTTCGATCATTTAATAAATTCACTTTCCTTTCTTTATCAGTGACCAGTGAGCAGTGACCAGTTATCAGTTCACCTTTCACCCTTCACTGTTTTTTTACTTTTATTTCCATGCCTTCTTTCAAATTATAGTTAAGGGTAAAATTCCCCTGATTTATTGCAAAAGCAAGTGTTCCTTCACTGTTCATATAGGCAAGAGGTTCACCTTTTTTTACTTCTCCGAATGTAACTACAAAAGGCAGATCTATTTCAATACCGGCTGCGGTGATGTGGAGTTTATCGCCCGGTTTTACTGAAATTTTCTTCAGATCTTCTTCTGTTATATTTGTCCATGCATTCCCGAAAGGCTCATCTTCCTGAACATATACTCCCGATATGGTACCTTCATTAATTTTTGCCTGTAACACCATAAACATAACTATAGCTTCCTGTTTTATTTCATGTCCTATTGAGTCCATTTTGCCGTTGTTTATGGCAAGGATTGCTCCTGCAGGGCTGAAAAGATCGCGGCCATCGAAGGTTCCTCTGCTCCACTGAGGATTAACTTTTTTTGTATCCAGTTCGTAGACCGCTTCAAGACCCTGTTCTTCTATAACATATGTCAGAAGTCCGTTATTGGGAGCTATGTAATATAATCCTTTTTTTGTCTTTATAGCTATTGCTCCTCTATCTGTTCCAACTCCCGGATCTATTACAGATACGAAAACGGTTCCCTCTGGAAAGCATTCAGTTCCTTTAAGTATGAGCGATGCCTGTTTTACATCAAAAGCTTTAACATTATGGCAGAGATCAACTACTTCTATATCCGGATTTATTGCCAGTATTGCTCCGTGGCAGAGTCCTACTGCTTCATTATTAAGTCCGAAGTCTGTAGTCAATACTACCAGAGGTCTGGCCTGAAC
>CALARM010000812.1 GCA_937888925.1 uncultured Synergistia bacterium
ACCACCGAGATCTACACTCTTTCCCTACACGACGCTCTTCCGATCTACAAACAATCAGGCATGATTATGGCTCCTCCCGGTGTTATTCCTGAAGGTTATACAGCCAGGGAAGGTGTAAAGGTTATTCTTGAAGATGTAGGAACAACAACTACAGGGGCTGACGGCTCTTTTAACTTTAAAAATGTTCCTGTAGGCGTTAAATTATTGAGAATAGAAGATCCCGGTTGGACTTATATAACTCAGGAAGTAGTTATAAGTGAAGAAGGTTCCCAGACCAGGGCTTTTACCGATTTAAAAATAATCCCACAGGGGCCTGTTACATTATCTCTGAGAAAGGGATTACTGGAAGTACCTCAGGCAGATTTTTATTTTGAAACATCCGGCATAGATCCCAATGGTATTCCCATAAATCCTTCTGCCACATGGTCTGTTGATAATCCGAAAGCCACTATGGAGAATGGTTTTTTCCGTACTACAGAATCAGGTATTTATAAAATAACAGCTACTTCCGGTTCTTATACAGCCAGTGTTACTGTTACTGTACTGGAAAAAGTAGTTAATGTTAAAGGTCATGTAACATATAATAATACACCTGTACCCGGTACCACCGTTAAAGCTAAAGATACCAATCTTTATTCCATTACCGATGATACAGGATATTTTGAGATAAGGGGTATTCCCTCGATGGATGAACTGACCCTTGTTGCTGTAACTCCTTCCGGTATTACCAGAAGCGTAACAGTACAAACCGGTAATCTTACTGATATAGAGATAGATATAGCAATGACAGGTGATCCGAACATACCTCCCGTGAAAACTCCTACAGGAAATCCGACTTTGCTTCCCACAGGAAGCCCTTCTCTCACAGAAACGCCTTCTGTAACTAAAACTCCTTCTCTCACAGAAACGCCTTCTGTAACACCCGGATTAAGCCCTACCCCTACGGAGACCCCTGTATCCACAACCCACTGGACAGTAAAGACCAGCGGTACATCAAATAATCTTAACGGAGTTTATTTTATTTCTTCCCTGAAAGGATGGGCAGTCGGGGAAAACGGTACCATTCTTAATACGACAGACGGAGGAGAAACATGGTCATTTCAGACCGGCGCTTCTCCTTATAATCTTCGTGATGTATTGTTTGTATCAGGTAAAGGGTGGATTGCAGGTCATGGTATCTCGCCGAACGGTATAGTTTTCACATCCTCTGACGAAGGGGCTAACTGGCTGCCTCCCCCGGCTAATGCCTTCCCGACTCCTCCGAATGCGCTGGAAAGAGCCTTTTTTTTAGATCCCAATAACGGATGGCTCGCCGGGACTAACGGATATATTTATCATACTGTTGACGGAGGAAATTACTGGTGGAATCAGCAACTGAATACTTCCATAACAGAGGCTCTGTCCGATGTTTATTTTCGATCTTCCGGTAAAGGATGGGCAACAGGAAGTACGGGAAGAATCCTGATGACGGTAGATACCGGTTCTACATGGTCTCCTGTGAGTCTTACATCAGGTTCTCTTTATGGTGTCTGGTTTGTAGATGACTTTTCCGGCTGGACTGTAGGAGCGGGAGGAGCCGTTTTTTACAGCACAGACGGAGGTTCAACATGGGGGGCTCAGACAAGCGGAGTGCCTACTGCTCTCTATTCTGTATGCTTTGTTGACAGTGGCACAGGATGGGCCTGCGGCGGAGGAGGCACGATAATTAATACTACAGATGCAGGAGCAGTCTGGCAAAGAGAAGCCAGTGGCGTCGCAGAAGATCTTCATGATATATATTTCCTCAATACCACTACAGGGTGGGCAGTGGGAAATAATGGGAAAATACTTAAATATAAACCATGAGTCAGTAGTGAATGGTGAGCAGGAGTAAAATTCACTTTTCACTACTCACTACTCACTCAAAATCAAAAATTAATCCCTCCACCTTCCACAGGAGGCGGTGGCGGTGGTATATAAGGTGCCTGATAAGGTTCACTGTATGTATAATTATCTACATAATAGTCATTATACTGGTAAGAAGGAGCAGGAGTTGGTTCCACCGGTTCAGGTTTTTTTATTGCAGGTTTATCTTTTTCCAGAAGACATGGTTCATAAAGAGGTATAGCTTCTTTTAAAAGCATTTTTAAATGATAATTTCCTGCTTTGAAATCCTGCAGTTTTTCATAGATAACTGCGAGTTCCATCCTGCTCTGGTTATCAGATGGCTTGCTTTTACATGCTATTTCAAGATCGTAAATCTTCTGCTGTCCCGTATCTTTCGCCTCTACTTTATTTATCTTTTCATAACCTTCTGTGAGCTTCAGGGCATGTTTATATCTCAAATAGGCTTCTTTTTTATTGCCTGCCTGATCATAGAGTTCTCCAATTCTTACATAACAGTCCCTTTCTTTCACACCTTTATTCAGACAATTTTTGTAATAACTGACAGCTTCTTTAAAAGCTCCTTTTGCCTGGTATGAAAGTCCGAGAGCATAATAACCGAGATACATATTCGGTGAAAGTTCTATTACTTTCTTAAATTGTTTTATTGCGTCATCATATTTTTTCTGTTCATAATAGGCAGTCCCCTGTATATAGCAGCCTGTGGCCATTTTATTTTTATCTTTGTCTTTTATTAATTGAGCAAGTTCGGGATCTATATATGGTGTGGCAGAAACAGATGGTTTTGTAAGATTTTTTTCTACCTTAACTGTAATGTCAGATGTTCCCCACTGATCTTTCGGTACAGTGGCAAGTTTTTCTTTAAGTTTTTTCAGGAATTCTTCAGGAAAATTCAGATATATATAATCTTCATTTACAGGTAAGTTTTGAAAATCTTCAAATATTTTATCATTTGTTGTTCCTATTGCTTTAATTCTCTCTATACCTTCCGGCCCTTTACATACTATTTTCTTCATATTAAACCCCGGAACTTCATATTTTGAACCGGCGAGAGCCTGACAGGATGTATGAGATTTATTCGGAAATAATATAATTAAATCTCCTTTTGTTGTCATTCTGAGGAGCATAACATTACAATCCCTGCTTGCTGCAAGATAAAATGTTATTTCTTCACCTTCAAAAAGTATATTATCATTTCTGTCAGTCCCTGTTTCTATAAAAAGATCTGACTCTCTGTTATCTATAGAATTCCAGATGTCTATTTCCGATGCGCAGCACATTGTGAGAGTTAAAAATATAAATAAAAAGATAATAGTTTTCATAATACCACCCTTTTTACAGTGAACAGTGAGCAGTGATCAGTTATCATCCGTACTGGTCACTGCTCACCGGTCACTGGTCACTGATTTATAGTTTTTCCAGATACCCCTTTACCTCAGCATTACCGGGGGCCAGGTTAAGGGCTTTAAGAAAAGCTGCCTTTGCTTCCGTATTTTTCCCCTGGGCCATACATGTTTTACCAAGCCATATATAGGCGTCTGTATAGTCAGGATTGCTGTTAATAATTTTATTCAGATTTGTAGCAGCACCTGCATAATCCTGCCTGTCATATGAAATGATGGCAATAGATAGCTCTGCAGGAGCAAAGGAAGGATTTATCTTCAGGGCATTTTCATATTCTGTTAAAGCCCGGTCATATTTTCCCTGACTGTAAAAGGTGTCACCTTTATGGAGACATGATGCTTCCTCTGAAATACCTTTTACAGGTTTTAAATCTTTTACTTCTTTGTAATCCATAATAAGTTCGATTTCCTCAGGATTGAAATTCAGCTTTCCCAGTTCCTCTGTAAGTTGTTCCAGGGTAAATTCTTTATTTACAAGGGGCTTTAAACTACCGGTGTCCAGTTGATCCTGTAATTGTTTCAAACTGTTCTCTGTAATTATACATAATACGGGCTGCAGTATTAAACCATAATCATTGGTAGAGTCAGAAGAAGCATAATTCAGTTTTTCTTTTAATATGTCCATAGTAGATTTAGCCAGTTTTTCCGGGGTAGTGCCTTCTCTTCTGGCCAGATCTGCCGTCACCGTCATTATTAATTCCCCTTTTATGGTTTCTATAACAACTTCTTTGTTCATTTTACCTACTTCCAGTTCAGAGCCATTGAGTCCTTTTGCAATCAGATTATAAAGTCTTGTTGCTATTACCTCTGCTCTTTTTAAGGGTGTCAGCCTCCCTGCTGCGTTTTGAATTTCAAATACTGGCTCGGAGTTTATTAAAATTTCTCCCAGGACAGCGCCGGGAACCGATTTTTCTCTATAGCCTACTACTATATTTATGCCGTATATAACCTTTCTGGCAATAATAAAATCAGGATTTGACGGCTCCAGATCAAGAGCTTTTTGAAAATATTTTTTTGCATTTTCATTATCTTTCATATTTTTATAACACATACCTATATTATAAAAAATAGAAGCTTTTTCATCTGAATATACAAGGGCTTTCTGGTATGTTGCCAGAGCCTCTTCGTACTTACGGGAAAGCAGATAAACAGATGCCAGATTATTATAAGGGCTTGCAAAGGTTGGAAACGTATGGATAGCTTCTATATAAAGCTTTTCTGCTTCTTCCATGTTACCTTTATCAAGGTACCCATTCCCGAGATAATTCATTAAAACCGGATTCTTCGGGTCAGAGGCGAGCATACTCTTATAAAGGCTTATGAATTCATCCAGTTTTCCCAGCTTTCTTGCCGTATATTCAAAATATCTGTGAGCATCAAGAAAACCTGTATCTTTTTTTATAGAGTTAAGAAAAAAGTTATATGCTTCCTCTCCGCGGTTTTTTTCATATAACTGCAGGCCTGATGAAAATTTCTCAAAGGATCCCATATTCTGTGTCGGCATGAAATAGAGATCTTTTTTTATTTCCTGTGATACGGGAGTATTGAAATATTTTGCTATTTTCAGTGATAGATCTCCCTGCAATGTGAAAAGATTGTCTTTGGAACCTGTTACAGTCTCTTCTGCTACAACTGTTCCTTTTTTTACATCGAAAAGCTGACTTGTTATACTCACCTTATTTCCATCTTCTTTTAAGGTACCTGTAATAATATAGTCAGCACCGATAGTATGTCCGAGAGATTGTCCTGCCGGAGGTTCAAATTTCTGAGTTATACCCATTTCCTCAAGAACAGACCTCTGACTTTCCCTGTCCACTACATTTACATTCTGCAGTTTGTTCAGTTTGTTTACAAGTGTTTCGGCAAATCCTGTCCCCATAGGAATATTATTGCCTGTTTTACTCTCGGAATAAAAACTCAGAACGGCCAGAGTTACCTTCTGGGAAGCTGTAGCGGCAGATAAGAAAGTAATAACCAGTAAGATTGTTATAAAGAATACTTTACCTTTCATAAAACGGCCTCCTTCTCTTTTATTTTTTATATGAAAATAATAAAGGTTATCCTTTATTATGTCATCTCAAGGATCTCTGTGCTTCTTCCCTTGCTTTCCTGGCAGAAGCAAAATCCGGATCTATCTTTAATGCTCTGGTGTAACTTATGATTGCTGCTCTGTATTTTCCTATGGCATATAAACTATTTCCCTGGTTAAACCATGCCTCCTTATTTCCCGGCTCAATCTCCAGCACTTTGTTATAATATATGATTGCTTCGCTATAATTTTGCATTGCATACATAGTATTACCTGTATTCATCAATGTAATAGTTTTTTGAGGTTCAATTTCTAAAGTTTTCTTATAACAGTCAAGTGCTTCTTCATATCTTCCGTTATTATATAATAAAAAACCCTTTCCATTCCATACATCGGCACTTTTAGGGTTGATCTTTAGAGCCAGGTCATAATATTTTATTGCCTCTTTATATTTCCCGTCATAATATAAAGCAAGGCCTTTATAATAAAGAGCTTTTGCATGTTTTTTGTCGATTTTTAAAGCTCTGTCAAAACAATCAATACTTTCTTTAATATATTTTTGTTTCAGTAAAACCATACCTTTACCTGTCAATGAATCAATATCTTCCGGACCGCTTTTTAAAGCTTCATTAAAATACTCAAGAGCTTTATCATATTTTTCTGATTTATATGACATGATTGCCTTAAAATATAAACTTGAGCTTATATCTATATTAAAATTTTTCCTGCAGTAATCCAGAGCTTCTTCATAGTTTTTATTCTGTAATAATTCACTTTTTGCAATTTTTTCTATACATTCTTTTTTTGCATTTACTGCATCCTTATAGGAAGCATCTATTGCTAAAGCTTTATCATAACAGGACAAACCTTCTTTATAATTTCCCTTCTTTATAAATTCATCTCCATATTTTTTCATTGCTTCTTTTTTTAAGTTTAAAGCATCACTGTCATTTTTATTAATATCTAAAGAAGCATTATAACAATTTATGGCATCTTTATAGTTTTCTTTAGTGAAATGCGTGGTTCCCAGTTTTATCAGAGTATCTTTTTTTTCATTCAGAGCCTGAGGCCAGTCAGGTACTGCAGTCAGAGCTTTATCAAAATTTTCAATGGCATTTTCATATTCATTTTTATTCAGAAAGTTTTTACCTGTTTTATAATATTCTGCCCCCGGATTTCTCTGTGACCAGAGTATTATTCCAATAACTGCAGTGACAAGGAGAAAAATTAACGTAAATTTATATTTAAATTCCCGTGGTTTCTTTACAGGTTTTTCTGATTTTTCAGTTGCTTTCGGTAATTCAGAAATCTTATCTTTACAAATAATTTTTTCTTTTCTGTCATAACGGAGTTTCTGCAGAACATCTTTCATTTCTTTCGCGCTTTTATAGCGGTTAACTGCTTCCATTTCAAGGGATTTCATTACAATTTTTTCTGTTTCTTCCGAAACGGCAGGGTTCATAGTTCTTACCGGCTCGAAGCTGAAAGGCGCTTCAGGCTTACGTCCTGTCAGGAGACAGTGCATGGTTGCACCCAGCGAGTAAAGGTCTGTTCTCAGTTCAGGTTTGCCCTGAAATAATTCCATAGGTGCATAGGCATATGTTCCTGCAGTAGTTTTAGTGGAATCGCTGTCAGGGTTAATAGTTCTTGCAAGACCGAAATCTATAAGAACCAGTCTGTTATCGCACTCTTTAAGCATAATATTTGCAGGTTTTAAATCCCTGTATATTATGGGAGGTGACTGGCCGTGGAGGTATTCCAGTATGTCGGCTATCTGAATTCCCCAGTCGATTACGGTATCTTCCGGTATGGCTTCTCCTCCGTAGCTTTCCAGAATTGCTTTCAGATCTTTACCTTCTATATAATCCATTACAAGGTAATAGCGACCCTTTTCTATAAAATAGTCTTTTACCCTGGGAAGCCCTTCATGTTTCAGGTTATGGAGGATATTCGCTTCTTTCTGGAATCTCTCTATATAATATTTCTGCTGATCTTTATCATAGGTAAGACTCAGCATTTCTTTTACCGCACAGGGAGTTTTTTCAAATCTGTTGTCCAGTGCTTTATATACAGAACCCATGCCACCCCGTTTCAAAAGTTTTATGATTTCATATCTTTTGTCCAGGAGTGAACCTGTTTTGAGATTGTCTGTAGTAAGACTTATTTCTCCGCTGCATATATGGCATAGATCACCTGTTGCATTATGTTCCTGTCCGCATCTTATACAGTTTGACACTTTATCACCTTAATCGTGATGCGTGACGCGTCACGCGTCACGCGATAATTTTCTTTTAAATAATTATAGTTCCTGTTCAGAGTAAATGCAATAGAGTAATTTTATGGCCTTTTGTGATATAATATTACAGAAATATTATTACAGGAGTGAGCGGGATGGAAGATTATAAAAAACTGGAATGTCGTGATTTAATAGAAAAGTTGCTTGAATGTAAGGGCATAGGAGCTTTAATGACATGCATACAGACCGGAAAGGATAAATTTGACGAAGATTTTTTTGTTGTCCTTGAAGATGAAATGAAAGATGCAAAACAAAGAGGAAACGATAAAAAAGAGAAATCCCTTTCCTATCTCTATCGTGTAATGGTAAACCTGAAGATTGCCCCTCCTCTCAGTTCATTTGCTGAGACCGGCTCTAATGAAACCGGTGGTTTTTTAGGAGCAATAAAAAAATTGTTCTCTTCTAAAAGTTAATATGAAGAATATCGTAAATGGTAAAGAGTGAAGGGTGAAGAGAGGAATAGGTTCTCACTTTTCACTTTTCACTCTTCACTTTTCACTTTTCGCTCTTCACTTTTCAAAAATTCTTCGCTTTTTCTTTTGCCTTTTCTATAAGAGAAGAAAATTTTTCTTCTGCCGCCTGAGGCCCTGCCATAAGTGTCGGTTCTACAAGTATGGCACTCATATCGGTAAATCCCATAAAGGCGAAGATTGTTTTCAGATAAGATGTTTGATGATCAAATGCCACAGCAGGTGTTCCTTCTGGATATTCACCGCCACGGGCAAGGATGAATATAACAGGCTTACCCGTTACAAGTCCCGTATAGCCTTTTCCCGGATCATATGAGAAGGTAAATCCCGGCTGAGAGATAATATCTATATAATGTTTAAGTCTGTATGGGATACCAAAATTCCACATAGGAACAGATAAAACAATTTTATCTGCCGACTTGAAGTGTTCAATGGTTTTAACAACATTGGTCCATGCAAGTTTTTCTTCTTCATTGTGTGTTTTGCCACTCATAATTTTGTATTTTCCCGATGCGGCGGTAGCATCAAAAGCCGGAAGATCTATTTCCCAGAGATCCAGTGTCTCAACTGTATCATCAGGATGCGCTTCTTTATATGCATCAAGAAATACCTTTGCCATTTTGTTTGAATAGGAACGTTCTTCCCCCGGACTTGCTTTAATATAAAGTATTTTGGCCATAAAAATTCCTCCTTCGGTAAAGTAACACATGACCAGTGATGCGAGGAATAGACTATGTAACAACCATGACCGTTTCGATTAATCTGTTCCTCCCGTCACGGGTTACGAGTAAAGTGTGACGATGCTCATATAAACTGTATAGTAATTCTAAAAAATGCTTTTGAAATCCTTCTTCTCAGTAATAAAAATTGCTACCACTTCACATATATGTTATAATTTATAATTAGTTCTATTCATAAATAATGACCTCGTAATGTGTAAAGTGTAATGCGTGATACCCGGTAATTAAACCCTTCACGCGTCACGCGTAATGCGTCACGACCAATTAAATTCTAATAAATTATGAAATACATTATTGTATTTTTGTAATTATAGGAAAATAAATAATAATGTATAACGCACTATCCTGTCACAAATTTACTGCCCGGTTAAGTGCCTATGAAAGGAAGTTATTATCCTGATTATAAGAGAGATGTTTCAACAGGTTTTTATGTATGCAGGTATTGCCATGGTAATTATTGATAAAAAAGGTTGTATAATAGATGCCAATCTCATTACGCCTAACATTCTTAACTATACCAGAGAAGACGTATTTCAGAAACATTTCTCGAATTTTATTTATCATGAAGATGTTCCTGAGAGTTTGAGATGGTTTGAGCAAATTATTTCACAGAAAGTTACCAATTCACCGCCTCTGGAGAAACGTTATATCAGTAAAGACGGAACTGTTATCTGGGGACGCAATGTTTATTCAGCAGTAAATGATTCGGAAGGAAATGTGCAGTTAGTTGTCAGTACAATACAAAATATTGAACAACAAAAACGGGCTGAAGAAGAATTACAGGGAACAAAAGATTTTCTGGATAAAATTAT
>CALARM010000813.1 GCA_937888925.1 uncultured Synergistia bacterium
TACTTTCAGCCAGCTCTTTGTGGAAATAACATATATGTAAAAGAGAGCAGTCATTAAAATTAAAAAAATACTGATAGATATCATAATTTCAATTAATGTTAAACCTGAGCAAAATTTAATATTTTTCAACTTCTTAAACTCCTCGATAATATTCTATTATAATTGTAACATAATTCAATTTAATTGTAAATAAAAACATAACATGCCAGATGTTCGATAAAACGTCTTTTCAAATTTTCACAAAAACCAGAAAAGACAGAGGAAAATTACTTTTTATAATATCTAATTTTTCTTTATTACTATCATAGATTGCAACAGAAGATGTATTTGCATAATTGCTTTCACCAAACATATAAAATATTCCATCTTCAGTAGAAATAGACTGTAAAATTTTAAAACCTGTATATTTTTGTTCTGTCAGTGAATTAAATTTATTTTTATCAAAAGCCTGTATAGAGCCAGTTACGCCTGTTACAATATAAATCTTATCCGGTTCACTGGAATAAAACAGTACATTTAAAGGATCTCCGTTTACAGCAATAGTCCCTGTTGTATTGCCTGATATAGTATCCACAACAGCAACTTTATTACTTCCTGAAAGACACACATAAACTCTATCTTTATCTCCTCCGGCACCTTTTGGTTTAGAGCCTCTAAAAGTTAAAATATTTTTTATCATAAAATAT
This sequence comes from uncultured Synergistia bacterium, assembly GCA_937888925.1. Next base: position 687 of record CALARM010000813.1, read on the forward strand.
TCCGTATCAAATACAGTTATAGTTTCATTTCTTTCACCTGTTATAAAAAGTCTGTCTCCTGAAGGAGAAAGAGATGCGTAAAGAGGTCCTATTCCAACGATTGCAGAGCTTCTATATTCTTCCAGATCTTCCGAACTTATAAAATAAATCCTATTAGTAACACTGTTAAGGACATAAAGAAGATTTTCATCATATGAGAGAAGAATATAAGAAATGCCTGATTCCATTTTTCTTGACTTTACAATTTTCTCTGTGTCTATATCTATCCGGTAAATTCTATTATCTCCGGGAGTGGAAGTATAAAGACAACGGTGTTTTTTAGAATAACATACAGGCCCTCCTCTGACAGGCAATTTTATAAAATCCCGGACATCCCTGTTAAGAAGATTTAATTCTTTAATAGTAAAATCTCTGGCAGAAGTCATAAAAAGGAATTTACCTTTTTTAGGCAAATGTGATATATATCTGGAGGTATTGTAACTGAACAATATAACAAATAAAAGGAGAATTACTATGGCAATTACGCCGTATCGGGAAGCAATAAAAGGATTTTTAGCTTTAAAATCCGTTATAATTTCTTCAACCTTTTCCTGAGATATGGCATGAGGAGTGGAAGGTGAAGGTTCTTCTTTTATTTCTTCCTGCCGTTTTTTTATTTCTTCTTCCTTTTTTTTCAATACGGCAGACAGGTCCAGTTCATGGAGATCCATTTTCTCCATAAGTTTTTTCACTGCATTTATATCAGGTCTGTTATCAGGCTGTATTTCAAGACATCTATCTATAAACCTCTGAACCTTTTCGGAAACAAAACGTTTGTGTTTTCGAAGAGGCTTAAACTCATAGGGGTATTCCTCCGGGTTCACTCCTGTAAGCATATAATAAAAAGTTACACCTAAAGCAAAAATATCTGCCCTGGTATTGGTAAAGTCCACTCCCCTCTGTTCAGGAGCGGCATAGCCAAGAGTACCGCGGCTGGCCATAGTTCCATCTTTTTCAGTATTAAAAAAAGTTCCTATACCGTAATTTATAAATTTTACGGAACCATCGAGAGCCATCATTACATTTGCAGGTTTTAAATCACCGAAGCCTACAGGAAAAGGTTTTTTGTTATGAAGATAATAAAGAGCATCACCGAGTTTTTCCATAATACCGAAAATTGTTTTCAATGGTATCGGTGTTCCATCCTGTGAATAGACTCTCATTAATTCTTCAAGGGTATTACCTTCGATAAACTCCGTTACTATAAAAAATCTGGCACTTTTATTTTCATCAAAGATAGAAAAATAGTCATATATTTTTGAAAGATTCGGATGGGCCACATCGGTCAGGAAAGATGTCATTCTTTCAAGTCTCTTCACATTATCACGGATAATATCTTCCGGAATACCTTCTCCGGCGATATATTGTATCTCTTTTATAGACTTTATAATAGCCCTTTCATCTTTTTCTTTGAGATCCTTTACTTTATAAACCACTCCGTTTATATCTTCAGACAGGTTATCTAAAATTTCATATCGTTCAGATAAAATTTTTCCTTCTTCAAATGGCTTTAGGACAGGGGGGCCTGAAGGTTTCTTAATATAAGAGGAAATTTTTTTTTCTTTCCAGTCAGAAGAAACCAGTAATTCCTGTTTAATATGCCCTCCGTCGGATGAAGGGAGAGCATAATCTGCTGCAAGATCTATATAATGGTTCTTTTCTTTTCCGTATTCCATATTATTACTCATAATATTCTCCCTGTAAGTTTGTGAAAATTATGTATAGTAGAAACAGGGTATATGAATATTATATCAAATTTCTATAAATAAGGGAAAGAAATTATTATTCTGACTGATTTCTGTAAAACCACCTGATTTTTTACACTACATATAGGATTACGAGCCATCATTCTGAGAAGAAGGAATTAGCAGGTTATTCCCCGGTAAAGGTAATCGTTTTTCCATCTGTACGATGAGACAGATAATTTAAAAAAACGTACCACACCAATGTCATTGACAACATCTCCAGATATTCCTCACAAATTCTCATCACATGAATAATTATAGCAGAATTAACGTGAAATAGATCTTGCAGCAGAATGAGCGGTTTCCCCATACCATCCACATAATCCAATACTTCTGCAATTATAATAAATACCACTGCAACAAATAAAATTCTTCTCACCTTAAGGCCTTTTAATTCATGCCATAAAAAATATAGCATAAAAAGACCTGCAAGT
>CALARM010000814.1 GCA_937888925.1 uncultured Synergistia bacterium
CCCACACTGCCTTTACCGCATCCGCCTGACTCATCCATGGAAAAATCATTCCCTATTGCTACTATATTCTGTAATGTTTCAAAAAGATTACCTGTAATATTCAAATCCCTTACCATATCCCTGATCTGACCTTTTTCTATCATATATCCGTACTGAGCGCCAAAGGTGAACATATCGCCTATAGTCTGTCCTCCCTTATGGCCTATAAGATAAATTCCTTTATCTATTGAAGCAATCATTTCTTCAACACTCGAAGTCCCTCTTTCGACAAATATATTGGACATTCGAACTATCGGAGTAAAGGTGAAATCTACGGCTCTTGCATTTCCTGTTACAGGCTCATCGTAAACAGATGAAGTTATCCTTGAATGAAGTCTTCCTACAAGGATTCCGTCTTTAATAAGTAAGCTTTTCCGTGATGCCACTCCTTCATCATCATATATATAATGACCCGATACACCGGGGAAATTACCGGTATCTGAAATATTAAGGATTTCAGATCCCATTCTTCTTCCAATTCTCATTTCATTACGGATAGATTTATTATTTGCTATTGAATCTGCCTCGCTCAGATGGCCGAATGCTTCATGAGTGAATACACCGCTGATGGAAGGATCGAGAATAACAGTATAAACGCCGGAATGTACAGGTTTTGCAGATAATAAATCGAGTGCGATTTTAAGTTTTTTCTCAACATCACTATGGCGGTTTTTTAGTTTTCCATAATTATCACATGCGCCGAAATGTATAGAAGAACTCTGTATAATTCCATCGTCTCTTGCAGTTATACGGCCGTAAATAGCGCAGAAAACTTGTTCCTGATTTATACATGTTCCTTCTGTAGTCATAAAGAGTTTGTCTGAAGCATGTTCTTCATAATACATGGTGGCAGTTTGAATCTTTGGCACATCAAGGACAATATCCAGATATTCTTTAAGAAGATCCTTTTTTTCTTCAAGACTTATAGGCCTTGGATCGATTTCAGGATTAATTTTAACAGTATCTTTAACAACAGGCACAGAAGCAAGAGAAATTTTATCTTTTTTTCTTTTTCCGGTGCTTTTTGCCGATAGAACTGCTATGCTTACGGCATGGTCAAGGTTATCCATATCTGTCCATGAATTACACCCCATACCTCCGTCTGCTACTGCTCTTATATGGCCCCCAATCATCGTAGACTGGCTTATTTCTTTTAAATCGCGACCGGAAAAGAGAACTTTAGAATGAGATATTTTTTCCCATCTTGCATCTAAATATTCTGCATCTGCAGATGATAAAGCTTTTTCTAAAACATCTTTCTCGTTCAATACTTATACCCCCCGACTATATTTATTTATTATATTGAAAATTCGATATAAATTATCCAACTCCTTGTAAAAATACTGTGGTGAACATAAATAATACATATTCACTCTCGTGACTCGTGACGGGAGGAAGACTTTTATTACATGCTTATGGTCAGGTCAATAAATTCAGATTTTCTTTATAATCATAGAGATTGCGTTTAAAAATGACAGGTGAATTCATATAAAATGGAAAAAGAAACCTGTCATAGAATATTCAGAGTGAAAAATGAATCTACCTGTCGTTAAAAGTTATAAAATCTTGAAAAAGATGTAAAAGAAATGTTATATTCAGGTAGGAGATGACATTTTATTTATTCTGAAACTTTTTTGTTTTTTTTAAGGTTATATTATATAGTAAATTAATAATTGGATGGAAAAAGACGTCCTTTAAAAAGTGTTCTATAAAATTTTTCACATTATCCTCTGTATTATAAGAGTATTTATTCTTCTATTAAATTATTCAGGTTAATTAAAAGAAAAAGAAAGAAGGAAGCGATATGAAAATATTATCAGACCGATTTAGTAAAATCGATAAAGCCGGCAGTTTAGTCAACAAAAATACTGTAGAAAAGAATATTCTGGAAGTAAAAGACAGAGTCACCCTGTCACATAATACCACAACGGCTCCTTCCGGGAAAGTTGCATCTATTGCCAGCACCGGTTTTACAGAGAGCGGAACACCGGAAAGGCTCGACACGCCTGCCAGCTTTCATGGACAAAAAGAGCTTTTAGAGATTTTAAATAATATGACAGATGAAAATAATAATGTAAAATTCGTAGCATCTAAAGGACTGCTTGAAGCCCTTCAGTCTGAAGGCTCTTTCGATAAAACTGCTGTCCTTGTTAAAACCGGAGTGAATATTCTTTCTATAACAGCTCCTGCCGACGAAAATACCTTATTAGAAATTCATGAGCCTTCTCTGGTAGAACATGAACTTAAAGATGAAGGCATGACAGATCTTCTGAACTTTATCCACTCTATAAGGGACAAAAAAACTCCCTGTGTAAATACTTCTATTTCATTAAAAGCTCTGGAGCCTTTTATAAAACTGTTAGAAGGTGAAATTAAAGATAAAGATATGAGGGATCTTCTTACCTCTATCAGTTCTATGTCCGGCAACAATAATGTAAAATATATTGCATACAAAGGGCTTCTGGAAGTATTAAATTCAGATAAAACAACCGATAAAACAGCTCTACTGGGTAAAATTGGAGAACATATAATGGCTTCAGATATTCCCGGGTATTCCAATGGAAACAGTTCTATCTCTCTAGAGGCGGCAAAACCACTGGTAGAAATTTTAAAAAGACATGTTGAAGATAAAGATCTCCAAAAAATGCTTGAAATGGCAGAGCATATTTCAGATAATGAACCATGCTTGAAATATGGCGCATACATGGGAATTTTTAAGACCATCGGTTCAGGAGAAGACCTTTCTGACAAAGTCCGTTTCTGGAGTAAAACAGGGGCCAATATCATGGATTCACCTGTTCCAGGTTACTCCTATGGAAATAGTTTTATATCAATGAAAGCTGTACAGCCATTTATAGAAGAGTTAAAACGTCATATTAATGACGGCCGGACTGAAGAACTGTTTGAGCTTATCGGCAAAATCCCGGACAACGAAGAGGCTGCAAAATTTGCTGCATGTAGAGGCCTTTTAGGCACAATGTATTCTGACCTTCCGGACAATAAAACAGCACTTTTAAGTAAAACTGCTTTCAATATTATGGAATCTAAGATTCCGGGCTATCAGTATGGAAACACCTCAATTTCCTTAAAAGCAGCAAAACCTTTTATAGAAAATTTAAATGGAGAGTTAAAAGATGAGAGAGGGAAAAAATTGATCGGTCTTGCCAGTGCATTACCAGATAGTGCAAATAATATAAAATTTACATTATACAAAGGTTTAGCGGATACTTTCTCTGGAGATATACCTTCCAGTAATGTTTCTCTCCTGGGCAGAGCCGCATCAAATATTCTGAATGTAACCTGCCCCGGCTATATCGATGGTAATACGTCCATATCACTGGAAGCCACAGAACCTGTAATGAAAGCTCTGAAAGAAGAACTTGACGACAGTGAAAGCAGAGCCCTTTTTAATGTTACTTCTCTTTTAAAAGAAAAAAACAGTCCTCTAAAATATTGTGTTTATAAAGGTATCTCCAGCATATTTAGTTCCGGAGCAGGTAAAGATAATACTGTCAATCTGGTAAAAGCCGGTAATATTGCATTCAATACAACAGCTAAAGGCTATACCGATAAAAAAGCTTCTTATCATATAGAAGCGGCAGAGCTCTTTATGAATGCTATTAAAACTGAAGGAGATAAACATATTACAGCCCTCTGTAAAGCTGTAAGAGATGGTAATTATTCCGGCTTCAATGAAAAATATAAAGCCTATGCAACACTACTTGATAGCACCATATTAGAGGAAAAGAGAAACAGACATCATAGAACTGCCGCTCTGCTTGCAATAGGCGGAACAGCAGGGCTGGCAATGGCTTTTGCTACATTCTCACACTCTATGCCTGTAATTGGCTCTGTTATTTCTGCACTTGCAGGAGCAAGTTTTGTTGAAGCTACAATTCAGCACATTAAAGCTATGAATATTTAATTTTTT
>CALARM010000815.1 GCA_937888925.1 uncultured Synergistia bacterium
GCAAATATGAAAAATTTCACCGGTGATGTAACAGTAGAAATAACTGTTGATACTTCACTACTTGAAACAGGTGAAAATTACCGTGACAATATAGTCATATTTTCTTCGGGAGGTAATTCATATATTCCCCTGTCTTTCGAAGTTACGAAAACATGTGAGGAAGAGAAAAAAGAAGCAAAAGAACACCGGGAGGAAGAGAAGAAAGAAGAAAAAACAAAGAAAATAAAAAAAACAGAGGAGAAATGGAAAACGAAAATAGTGGATATATCTCCTCCCGCACCACCGGAACCTCAAATACCGGAACAAAAAACATCTTTTTACAGATACATAAAAAAGGCTTTTTATATATCTACTGTCTTATTAACAGGATTCATACTTTTTATCATATTAAGTGTTCTCTCTATAAGATATATTTATAATATGTATCATACGAAATTTTTAAAGGAAGAATCTTTAAAAACTCTGGCAAACTGCAGGATATGTTTTGTTCAGGAAGGTGATAATAAAGGGAAAACATATAATATATTTTCCGTTAATCCCGATGGTACGGATCTTAAAAATCTGACAAAAAGCGCTTCATGGAATACAAATCCCTGCTGGTCTCCTGTAGAACATAAAATTGCTTTTGCCAGCAACAGAAATAAATTTTACAAAATATATATTATGAATGATGACGGAAGTAATCCTGTCAGACTCACAAAAGACTCACTCGATGCGACCAATCCCTCATGGTCTCCCGACGGGAGCAAAATAACCTTCCAGTCTTTTTATGAAGATAATTATGACATATTTGCCATTAAATCCGATGGTACGAGGCCCGTAAATCTGACCAGAAACAAAGGTGGAGATTATGGGCCGTCCTGGTCTCCTGACGGTACATATATAGCTTTTGAATCTAAAAGAGACGGGAAAAAAGATCTATCTTCTGTTGTCACAAGGGAAATATATGTAATGAAATCCAATGGTGACAGTCCTAAAAGACTTACAAATAATAATTATGACGATTTTTCGCCGTCGTGGTCCCCGGATTCTTCCAGGATAATCTTTATATCAAATAAAGATGATAATTATGATATTTATACGGTAAAACCGGATGGAACCGGTCTGTCTGCAGTCACACACAGTAAAGAAAAAGAAAATTATCCCCACTGGTCACCTGACGGAAAAAAGATAATATTTTCCTGTTACAGAGACAGCGGATGGAAAAGAATATTCGGCGTAAAAAGCAAATGGGAAATATATGCTATAAATCCTGACGGTAAAGACCGGGTAAAAATACTTGACTTCGCAGGAAAGGAAATGTCATTAAAATATTTATCTCCAGCAAAAAAAACTACGGAGAATCCTCAAATTGAAGTAATAAATAAAAATTTCGACGCCATTTCAAAAAAAAAATTTCTGGAAGCTTATAATTTAAGAAGTGAAAGAGTAAAAGCCATGGTAAGTTACCGGGAATTCTGCCGTAACTGGGAAAATAACAGAGCCATAAAAGTCGAAAGTATTAAAATTTCAAAAGAGGAAAAAACTCAAAACAGAGTGGCTATAGAAGTAATAATTATTTCTTCCGATCTGACAGAAGATGGTAAAATATTTAGCGGAAAATATAAAGGAATATATCATCTGATTCTAGAAAAAGAAAGCTGGAAAATAGATGATTCTAAAGTTGTAATGGTGAGTGGGGAGCAGTAATCAGTGAGCAGGGAGCAGTGAAAAGTGAGCAGTGAAAAGTAAGTGGTGAAACCACCCGTGACGCATCACGCATCACGCATCACGCAGCACGAATATAAAGAAAAGAGTAAAATAAACATGACATGTCCGTTTTGTAATAAAGAAATCATAGAACAGGCAGAGTTCTGTCCCGAATGCGGAGAGAATATAAATATTACCGAATGTCCCTCATGCGGTGTAGAACTGTTGCCGGGAAAAAAATTCTGCCATAAATGTGGCACTAATATTTTTCAAAAAAAAGGACTTTTATCAGGCTTTGAATTAAAAGGGAATAAAAAGATAATAGCCATTGTGTTAACGGCAATTATAATAATTGTCATTTTACTGAAAGTTATGTTCGTGGGGAGAAGTGATAAACAACTATCGGCATGTGAACTGAATATGAAGAGTATTGCTACAGCTCTTGCCACTTATGCAATAGAGTCCAACGGTATTTATCCTCCTTCTCTCGCCTATTGTAATAAATATCTGGAAGAAGAGAAATTACCTGTTCCACCTGTATGTCCTGCCTGCGGAGAACCTTATATATATCAAAAAACAGGAAATACGTTTATACTTAAATGCGGAGGCCAGAATGCTCATATAAAAACAGGGAAGGTAGATGAAGGGCATTATCCCGTATATGTGCTTCAGCATGGCATAATACTGAAAGGAGATTACCTTTCCTATATAGCAGCAGAACCGACTGCCACTCCTGCCACAACACCGGTACAGGAAGGATTGAGCGAATTGTCCATATGTGAAAATAATCTAAAAAAAATAGCTACCGCTCTTGATATATATGGTACGGATAATAACAATCAATATCCCCCTTCCCTGGATTATCTTACAAAAGGGACGGACAATATTTATATGAAATATATACCTGCCTGTCCTGCCTGCAGTCTGGCTTATATATATGAAAAATCAGACAATGATTTCCTGTTAAAGTGCGGAGGCGAAAATGCTCATATAAATACAGGGGAAGTCGGAGAAGGCCACTTTCCTGCCTGCAGAAAAAATAAAGAGATTATACTGAGAGAAATAGTTACAATGGTCTCACCGACCGGCACTCCCGGAACAATGTCTTCCCCGTCTCCTTCAGAAGAAACTCCTGGTTCTTCAGGAGAACTTATGGATTTTATAACTGAAAACTACAGCGCCCTGGAGAAAAAAGATTTTAAAAAAGCCTATGATTTCAAATCCAGCAACTGGAAGGAAAAAAATACCTGTGAAGATTACTGTAAATACTGGAAAGATAATATTACCATTAAACTGGACAGAGCAGAAATTATAAAAGAATCGGATAAAGCAGCAAAGGCAAAAATAAGATATTATGCTGAAGATAAAAATCCGAAAACAGGAAAAACAGAGAAAGGTTTTTACAGCGGCACAATAGAACTTATCAGAGAAGAGGGGGAATGGAGAATAAAAAATGTGCAGTCTGAAAAAGAATAAATTATTTAGATAATCTGCCTCTATATAGTTTTTATCTAAATCTTTATTTTGCACCATTAAAAATGAAAATTCCTGCATTTTTTAAATATTGCATTTTATCTATAAGGTCATTATAATTTAAGGGTACAGAAAAAAATAGAGAGTGTAAAATGTTTTGTGTAAACCTATCATAAAATAAGGCTTCAATAGAGGTTTACATAAAATTCATGATACAGTCGAAAAAGCTAAATAAAAGAAAAGGAGGCATGACCGTTCAATCAGGACGGTTAAACACATATGAGTTCAGAAGAAAGAGACCAGCTATCACGAAAAATTTCAGATCTAACAAGTCAGGCTTCCCGTATCCAGAGTGAAACACTGAGAGAATTAAGTCAGGATATTTCTTCAATCAATACAAACCTGGATTCTCTTGCAGCAAAATTCAGAAATCTAAGAAGCAAGGGATATGTATATGGTGCAGTTTCAGAGAAACAACTCCAGGATTTCAAAGAAAGATGGACAGAAAGAAAAAGAAATGTAGAGGAACAGTTAAATTCTATTTCAAGAGAATTGAGATATAAATATGACGATGTAGAAAGAGAAATAAGGGATCTCAGAGATCTCTTTGACAGTAATTACAGAGATGCAGAAAGCAGATACAGTTTTGTAGAGCAGACAGTAAACAATTTCAGCCGCTATGTAGACGCGGAAGAAGACAGAGTTGAAGCCCTCTATAAAGATATAGAGCAGGGCATTGAAAAAATCAAAAAAGAACTGGATGAAATAGAATGGGCTTTTAATGAACTGGCGAAATCCAGTGTTAAAT
>CALARM010000816.1 GCA_937888925.1 uncultured Synergistia bacterium
CCCGGTAGAGGAGGTACGTTACATTATATTCTTCCTTTATGGATACTTCTGACTATTATGGGAAGTCTTGTAATAACAACTTCTTCGTTGATTGAAGAAAAGGATAGAAAGACTCTGGATGCATTACTTGTATCTCCTGCCAGTATTTATGATTTTATTACAGGTAAAGCATTACTCGGTATTATATTGAGTTTTTCTTCTGCTTCTCTGTTGCTTGGTTTAAACAGGTCACTGACAGGTAATTTACCTGTTGTATTTTCTATGTTGTTACTGGGAGGCATATTTTTTTCCTGCTGGGGAATATTTGTGGCATTTATCTCTCCATCGCAGAGCACGGCAAATTCTATTAATTCTCTTGCTTTTATATGTCTGATGGTGCCGATTGTACTTTCGGAAAATTCGAAATTATTGCGCACTCTGTCAGGGTGCCTGCCAAGTTATTATCTTGTAGACGGTATTACAAAAGGTCTGGAAGGGAATTGTAACGGTTTATTCTTTAATTATATTGCACTGGGAGGTGGCTCTATATTACTCTTTGCCCTTTGTTTAAATGTTATTAACAGACAGGAAAATTAAAATGGTGAGTTTTGTAGCCACCGCAGATAAATAATGAAAATAATTAATTTAGATAAAAATAATTAAGAGGTGATTTTTATGGAGTTTGAAGAACTCGAAAATATGAGCAGAACTGATTTGCTGGACATAGCAAAGGAAAAAAGTCTTACAGGTTATCATAATCTTAAGAAAAACAGCCTTATACACAGGATTCTGGAAAATGAGGCACAGCAGAAAGGATTGATATTTGCCGGAGGAGTCCTTGATATACTGCCGGAAGGATACGGCTTTTTAAGACGTTCCAGTTATCTTCCGGGGTCCGATGATATTTATGTTTCTCAGTCACAGATTAAAAGATTTGATCTCTGCACAGGTGATACGGTACTCGGCCAGATAAGACCGCCAAAGAACGGGGAAAGATATTACGGATTACTTAAAGTCATTACAGTGAATGAAGACAGTGCCGATAATGCACGTGCCAGGGTTCCTTTTGATAAATTAACTCCCATATATCCCAATAATAGATTTAATCTTGAAACAGTCCATGATGAAATGGAGGCCAGGTTAATAGATTTTATGTCTCCTCTCGGAAGAGGGCAGAGAGCTTTAATAGTAGCTCCTCCGAAAGCAGGTAAAACTATACTCCTCAAAAAGATTGCTCATGGTATATCAACCAATTACCCGGAAGTTACAATAATAGCAGTGCTTATCGGTGAAAGACCTGAAGAAGTAACAGATATGAAGAGATCTATTAAAGGTGAAGTGGTAAGTTCTACCTTTGATGAACCTCCGGAAAATCATACCATTGTAGCAGAACTTATTCTTGAAAAGGCAAAGAGACTGGTAGAACATAAAAGGGATGTAGTTATTTTACTTGACAGTCTTACAAGACTTGCAAGAGCTTATAATCTTGCTCTTCCTACAAGTGGAAGAACACTTTCCGGCGGTATAGATACTATGGCTCTGATTAAACCAAAGGCCTTTTTCGGTGCCGCAAGAAATATAGAAGAAGGGGGAAGTCTTACTATAATAGCTACTGCCCTTATAGAAACAGGAAGTAAAATGGATGATGTCATATATGAAGAATTTAAGGGCACAGGTAATATGGAACTGGAACTGTCCAGGAAACTTGCGGAAAAAAGAATTTTCCCTGCCATTGATCTTAAAAAATCCGGCACCAGACATGAAGAACTGCTGCTTTCTGAAAGTGACCTTCAGAAAATATGGCTTCTCAGAAGGGCTTTTGCAGTTTTTGATGCTACTGAAATGACTGAACTTCTTATTGATCGCATTAAAAAGACTAAAAATAATTTAGATTTCCTGAAAACTATAACGAGAGAAGCTCTTTCTATGAGTAAGTGAGGTGTAAATATTAACCGGGAATGATAATTAAAATCGTGACGCGTAACGCGTGACGCGTGACGCGAGTTATGATAGTACCGTAGTTACCTTTATATTCTATCAGAAAAGAGATTTAATTTTATTTCCTCCAGCTAAATGTTTAATATTGTTTATTCTGACCGATGCGGACAGGTCTATGATAATCCTGATATAGAAGCACTGGCTTTTGACGGTTTGTCTTTCAGAGAAGCGTCGAATACTGAAATGATCCCCTTACCTTACGGAAGTTCTTTGAGTCTGATGCCTGAACGTTTTCCACTGGGAAAATACAGAGGTAAAATGAAGTGTTTCAGAACCATGTCGGGTTTTAAAGAAGGCATTTTTTCTGTAAGTGTACTGTTGCCAAACGGTTATACAAGACTGTTACTGCCTGCTTATAAAGAACAGAAACATGTTTCTCCTCTTCCTTTATTTGCCTATAGCTTTACAGGCTTTAAAGATAACGGATTCTATGTGGCAGCTCATGAAACAGAAAAACTAAAACAGTGGGATCCGTCACAGTACAGTACTCACGATTTAAAAAGGAAGATAAAAAAACGCCTTCAAAAAGAGCCGGGAAACCGCCTCCTGAAGCATCTTTCTCACTGTGCCCTTTATTATCAATGTTACAATGCACAGAATATATTTTATGAAAGATGGGAAGGCGGAATTCCTATTTCTTCCGTCTGTAATGCTCAATGCTGCGGATGTATTTCCTTCCAGAAAGAAGAGTCATCAGGATTTCCGTCCCCTCAGAACAGAATAATTTTTACTCCTTCTATAGAAGAGATTGTTTCTACAGGTGTAAATCATTTAAACAGAGCAGAGAAACCTGTATTGAGTTTTGGTCAGGGCTGTGAAGGAGAACCTACCCTCAGGGGAGACCTTCTTGTAAATTCGATAAAAGAGATAAGAAGAAGAACTGACAGAGGAATAATTCATTTAAATACCAACGGCAGTAACCCTCATGTTATAAGAAAAGCAATAGAAGCAGGCCTTGACAGTGTAAGAATAGGTCTTAACAGTGCAAAAGAAGATAATTATACAGCTTATTTTAAACCGCAGACCTATTCTTTTAAGGATGTAATGACTTCTATTGAGATGGGTGAAAAAATTTTCCTGTCTATTAATCTGCTCGTAATGCCCGGGTTTACCGACAGAGAAGACGAGTGTCATGCCTTATTTCATTTACTGGAGAAATATCCTGTCAGTATGGTTCAGCTCAGAAATTTAAATATAGATCCTTCTCTGTATTTTAAGGTAATTGCTCCGCCGGAAAGTTCTTTAACAGGCATGTTAAATTTTATAAAATCCATGAAAAGTTCCTTCCCGAAATTAAGAGTAGGAAGCATGAATCCAGTGATCAGTGAGCAGTGATCAGTGATCAGTAATTATAACAATATAACAGATAGCATAACTGGCAATTCACTGGTAACTGGTCACTGATCACTGGATTCACCACCGTGATATTATTTTATTTATATCCACTTTCCTGTCGGAATCCTGATCCATCATGGCTTTATAGAATTTTTCATCATAATCTCTGGATTTTATAACTATTGGCATCGGGACGGCATGTCCTATTATAAGGGCCTGCTGTTTTGAATCCAGACTTGCAAGAACGGAACGAAGGCCGGACGTATTACTCACTCCCGTAAGTACTGCCTGAATGTCTTTTTCATCATTTAGCTGGGCAACAATCCTTGTACCTATCTGAGACAGGACTTCATCATCTATACCTGACGGCCTTTGATCCACTACGAGAAGTGATACATGGTATTTTCTCATTTCCCTTGCAATGACTCCGAATATTGTCTGTTTCGCTGCTGTGGGGTTAAGGAATTTATGGGCTTCTTCTATTGTTATGACAAGCTGTTTTGGTTTATCTTCAGGTTTCTGGGTGGAAAGATATTTTTCTGTTTTTCTGATATAATCTTTATGGATTCTTCTCGTAAGTATATTTGCTACAAGAAGGTAGCATAAAAGATTGCTCTGTCTTCCGAATTCAAGGACTATATGCATCCCCCTGTCCAGATATTCCATAATCTTTTTAACAGCATCTACCTGGGGCTGCTGTTTCGTGAGAAAATCAAAATCTTCCAGTCTTTTTAATTTTCTGTAAAGTGCGGAAATAGAACTGGCATTTGCACCTATTTCTTCTGAAAAATCAACTAAATCTGCATACTCCTGGTCAAGAAGGGTTCTGAGCCATTCCCTGTCAAAACGGTTCCTTATTATATAGGCAGATTCGAGAGCTGTCTGATTTAGATTGAGCACTTCTTCAAGAGGAAGAACATCTTCTACTTTTATCTGATTATAGGGAATCTTTACCACGAAATCAGGCTGAACAGGCCTTTCTTTTGAAGACTCAGGGTCAAGGGTAAATATGGCAACTTTATCTCCGAATAACTGTTTGAGTCCCTTTACAAAAGACTCGCCTCCTCCTTCTTTTATTGCCCTGTAGCCGTATTCACTGTGCATATCAAAAATCAGGTTTGCCGCCTGTGAATTTCTCACCAGCCCGCTCAACACAAGTCTTGTGAGAAAAGTTTTTCCTGTTCCTGTTTTACCGAATATACCGTTACTTCTTTCTACAAATCTCTCAAGATTAAGACATACAGGACTGTTCATATCAAGGGGAGTGCCAATGTTAAAATATTTTTTCCCCAGACTTTCTTCTCCGAATATTCTGTTTACATCTTCATCCTGTGCTTCAAAGACTCCTGAAAAATGGGCAGGTATCGATTTTACAGGGCTTATTTCAGGTTTTTCATCTCTGTCTTCTTTGTTGGCTACCATAAGCATTGGCTTCAGACATACTGTGGCATAGGTATTTGTTCCGCTGAGGATTTCTCTCATAATCCCGTTACCTTCAGAAGGAGGGTTTATTAATATTTCAGGATTTGTTGAATCAAGTCTCATGTCTGTAATCATAGAGAAAAACTGATTCTTTTCACCGTCTATGACAACAAATTTCCCTGCTTTTATTTCTTCTATTGACTGGGATGAGTCATGTTTCATTTCCAGTCCTTCTACAAGAGAACCTTTTGTTATTGCACCTATTCTTTTTCTTTTTTTTGTCATTTTTGATTCGTGACGCGTCACGCGTTACGCGTGACGCGTGATCCTTTATTTGTTCATTTAAGAATTCGTTTGATTATTGACTGAAGTCTTTCATAATCATCTTTAAGTAATATAGACAGTTCTTTCCCTGCTGATATCATGAAATTTCTGTCATGACTCCAGGTATTCCATGCCTGTCTTATAAAGGATATTATTATTTCATCTGACTGACCTTTATTCGAAGTAAAGATCATTCTCAAGTAATCATGTTCTTCAGTAAAGGCACGAAGTTCGTCTTCTGTGCAGTTATAGACAAAACTGTGAAGTGACGGAGGCAGGGGAGGGGAGAATTGATGATATACTCCGTCCTGATGAAATCCTACTATAATAGCCTGAAATCCTGTTTTTAATAATTCGAATATCTGCGGCTGTTCTTCCTGCAGTTCTTCTATGGACAGACCGTAAGCAGTAGGCCTTCTGTTGGGCTCTATACAGTATGTAAATATATTGTAAACTATTGCAAGCACTACCGGGGTTCCCTCGATTTTAATGAGACTCCCAAGAGGTGGAGGACTGTCTTTACATTCAGCCATAAATTCCCTTGTACTGCTTTCAAGTATTTCTCCGACATTGTTCAT
>CALARM010000817.1 GCA_937888925.1 uncultured Synergistia bacterium
TTGCCGACACGGAAGCACTTCTCAGAAATATTCACTTTCTCGATGAAAACTGCGGCTGGGCAGTCGGGTACGGAGGGTTCTTTGACGGTGTTATATTGAATACTGTAAACGGAGGAAAAAGCTGGACGGTAAAAAAAACTGCAGGTCTTTCGGATATATATTTTGTAAGTCCATCCGAAGGATGGGCAGTGGGAGGAGGATTAACGGGAGGAATTATTTTATATACCGCTGACGGAGGAAAAACATGGAAAAAGAAAAAAGCGGGTCTCTTTGTACCTGTCCTTAATAAAGTTTATTTTATTAATTTTACTACCGGCTGGATTGCAGGAGATAAAGGATTTATCCTTCATACGAAAGACGGAGGGAACACATGGGAGAAACAGAAGAGTAATACTTCCATGGAACTTTATTCAATCCATTTTGTAAATAATAATACGGGATGGATTGCAGGACAGGGGGGATTAATACTTCATACAAAAGACGGGGGAGAGAAATGGATAAAACAGGAAAGCAGAACATCGGCATTCATGAGAAGTGTTTATTTCATTGATGAACTTCATGGCTTCATAACAGGAGACAGGGGAACTCTTCTCTGTACAGAAGACGGAGGGCATAAATGGGAAAAAAAAGAAATTAATTTTTCTTTGAATCTGAATGCAATTACCTTTATTGATAAATATGGTTTTATAGCCGGGGAAAAAGGCACTGTTTTACAATCCGGGGACCGGGGAGAAACATGGGAGAAAATACCCGCTATTACCTCATCAAATCTTTTCGGAATTTATTTTTTAGATAATAAAAAAGGCTTTGTCGCCGGAGAAAAAGGCACTGTTTTGAAATATGGCGATTGAAAAATTTTATCTTGAAAAGACACTCCATCCCCATTTTTTTAATATTTCAGCTCTCTGCCTTACAACGCCGTCAGGAGCATAAAGTATTTTCAGAGTATCATCACTCTGAGTTTCATAGGTTAACAGTAAATGTGTCATACGGGTTCTATCTTTTTTATTAAGCATACCTGCTTTAAGACCGAGACCATAGGAACAGGGAAGACCTGCAAATATTATTAAAAACAAAAAAACAGTTAAGATTTTTATGAAATTCTTTTTACTATAATGTAAAAGGTCAAGAAACATACAGTATAAAGCTGTTACAGCCATAAGAGAAAAAACTGTATATCTGGGAGTAAAAGCCTGTTCTATACCGGAGTTGAGTCTGCCGGCAGAAATAGATAATACAGTCAGAAAAGAAAATATTAACATTGCCACCCAGAAAGAATTTTCATTGAGTCTCTTATATTTGCAAATCAGAAAAATACACAGGGAAAGTAAGATGAAAAATATTACCGCCCATATAAGAGCCGTACTTTTATCCCAGAAAAGAGATGTTCCGAGACATGTGAGAAAATAATTCAGAAACTCAGGAATTCTGTGGGAAAAATAGAATATATCAGACGAATTATCCGGCTTTTTATAATTTAGCAGAAATACAGTCCATGCCAGAATGCCTGTTATTGACCAGAATACGGGATAAAGCTTCTTCTTAGAAAGAATCATGAGTTGTATAAACCCTGCAGGCCATATAAACAGACCCATGGTGCCGGAAAAGGATGCAACTGTTCCGCTTATAAGGGCTGATATAAAATAGATTATACTGTATTGTTTTTGACAGAGATAAATTGAATAAAAACCTGTTATGGTAAAAAAGTAAACCATTAAAAACTGTATGTTGAATCCTGTAAGAAATAATTCATACTGCCTCCAGCTAAAAATGAGATACGGTAAAGGTATAAGCCAGAAAGATACAGGATTTATATTGCATTGATTTTTAATGATAAGAAAAATGATAATAAGGCTTAAAAGAAAAAATCCCATGGTGAAATATATCTCTATAACAGTATTATATTTGCTTAAGATACCGATGATTAAGATAAGGATTCTTGGGAAAAATATGATATGATCGCTGTGCTGTGCAAAGAGATCAGACCATGTGAGATTACGTGAATAAAATTTATCAAAATAAGGTACAAGTTCCCATTCATCCCAGAAAGGAACATTTACGGAAAATAAATATATATAAAAAAACGCCAGTATTACAGGCATTATATAGAATACAATAATGAGATATTTTAGTTTTTTCATATATAGTTTTTAAGGCGTGACGCGTGATGCGTTATATAAAGTTGAGAGTTGAGGGTTGAGAGTTTAAAATCAGTCAACTCTCAACTCTTAAACTATAAACTCTACTCACCGTTCACTGGTCACTGGTCACTGCTCACTGGCTTTCTTCCCACATTCTGGCTCTCTCTACAGATTTCTTCCATCCTTTATATAGAGATTCTCTCTTTTTATCTTCCATAGACGGAGTAAATCTTCTGTCTACCTTCCACTTGCGTCCTATTTCTTCTTTGTTTTCCCAGAAACCTGTGGCGAGTCCTGCCAGGTAAGCCGCTCCCAGGGCAGTTGTTTCCCTTACGGTAGGCCTGTCTACAGTTACTCCCAGTATGTCTGCCTGGAACTGCATGAGGAAATTATTGGCACTTGCCCCTCCGTCAACCTTCAGGGATGATAATTTAATATGTGAATCTTCTTCCATTATTTTTAAAACATCTTCTGTCTGATATGCTATGGATTCCAGGGTTGCTCTTATTATGTGATTTTTATTGGCTCCCCTCGTAAGACCTGAAATTGTTCCTCTTGCATACATATCCCAGTAAGGGGCACCGAGTCCTACAAAAGCGGGAACAACATAAACTCCGTTTGAATCCTGAACCTTTGCAGCAAAATATTCACTGTCTGAAGCACTGTCTATCAGTTTCATTTCATCTCTGAGCCACTGTATGGCAGCACCTCCTATGAAAATACTTCCTTCCAGTGCATAATGGACTTTCCCGTCAAGGCCCCATGCAATTGTGGTAAGTAATCCATGTTTTGAAGATTTCATCTGTTCTCCTGTATTCATAAGGAGAAAACATCCTGTGCCATAGGTGTTTTTTGCCATGCCCGGCTCATAACATGCCTGACCGAAGAGTGCTGCCTGCTGGTCACCTGCTATGCCTGACACAGGTATCTGAACCCCTCCGAAAAATTTTCTATCACTCAGGCAGTAAATTTCGCTGGAAGGTTTTACAGAAGGAAGCATGGAATGAGGTATGGCGAAATAATTTAAGATTTTTTCATCCCATGTAAGGTTTTTTATGTTAAATAACATGGTTCTTGATGCATTGGAATAATCTGTTACATGAGCCGCACCTCCTGTAAGATTCCATATGATCCATGTATCTACGGTGCCCAGTAAAATATCTCCTTTTTCTGCTCTATCCCTTACTCCCGGCACATTATCCAGAATCCATTTTACCTTTGTCCCTGAAAAATAGGCATCACATACAAGACCTGTGTTTTCTCTTATATATTGTTCCATACCGTTTGCTTTTAATTCATCACAGAGAGGGGCAGTACGTCTGCACTGCCATACAATGGCATTATATACAGGTTTACCTGTGTTTTTATCCCATAATATCACGGTTTCTCTCTGATTTGTAATACCTATGCCTGCAATGTCTTCTGCCTTTATGCCTGCAAGTTCCATTACTTCTATTGCAACGGAAATCTGTGTGGACCATATTCCCATAGGGTCATGTTCAACCCAGCCCGGTTTCGGATAGATCTGAGGAAATTCTTTCTGGGCTACAGAGACTATCTGCCCGTCATGATTGAATAATATGGCTCTTGAACTGGTAGTTCCGGCATCAAGTGATAAAATATATTTTTTCATTTTTCACAACCTCTCTAAAAATTTAACATGAACCAATTAATTTTTCTGCAAGTTCCAGGAAATTTTTGCCTCTTTGAATTTGAAGTTTTGCATCATCTATCGTTATAACAGCCATAACATCATAGTCCCCTGTAGTCCTTGCAGTTTCCGCATTAATCAAATATCTGTGAAATTCTTCCGGTATTTTCTTTGTTTTAGCAAATTTTTGCCCGAAAGCAGCAATGACAGCAGAATGTTTTGAAAAAACAAGACCTTCTCCGAGTAAAAGGGCTTCTGCAACATAAAACATGGTGTAATAAGCTCTGGAAACAGAAAAATCATAATAGCCCTGTTCTAAAAGTAACTGTGCAGCGTTCAAGCTGTTTCTGGCCTTTTTTATAAGGGAGAACTGTTCTGAAGTCATAGAATGATTCCTTCTCTGCGAACATTTAACAGTAAAGGACTCATTTCTATTTTATAACGTTCTGAAGACAGGAATATACATGAAACAAGAACATCATGTTTTAAAGAAATTCTGGCAGTAATGTTTCCTGCTCTTTCTATTTCTTCACCGGGATTTACTGTACCTTCAAGAATAACCATAATGTCTATGTCAGAATCATAACAATTCTCTTCACGGGCATGAGAACCAAAAAGAATTATGTGAACAAGCCTTTCCCCGTAAAGAGATTTTAAAGAATCGCTTAATTCTGTTAAAATATTCCGTAATTTCTGATCCATTATATTTAATCCTTTTTTTATGTTCCTTCATATATATTTTACCATGTCTTCAGTTCATTTCATAGTATTTAGAGTGAAAGATGAAAAGTGAAAAAGATTGGATGTTACCTGCTATTCACTATTCACTAATCGTAAGAAAACATACTCCCTATGGCACCCATAATTTCAAACACATGGTATAAATAACAGCACCGATAATTCCTCCAATGAGAGGTGCAAATACCGGTATGGGAGCATATGACCAGCCTGAATCCCTTTTTCCCGGTATGGGAAGAAGAAAGTGAGCGATTCTGGGGCCTAAATCCCTTGCAGGATTTATTGCATAACCTGTAGGACCTCCCAGACTCAATCCTATGGCAAATACAAGTACGCCTACAAGAAATGCACCCATATGTTCTATTTTATTATGTTCATCTGTAATCCCAAGCACTCCTATTAATAATATGGCAGAACCTATGATTTCAGTAATAACATTTGAAACATTATTCCTTATGGCAGGCATGGTACAGAATATGCCGAGTTTTGCATCGGGATTATCTGTTTCTTTAAAATGATCCATGTAGGAGAGATATACAAGAACTGCGCCACAGAAAGCACCGGCCATCTGAGAAATAATATATGGTGGTACAAGAGACCACGATAATTTTCCAAGAACTGCCATGGAAAGAGTTACCGCCGGATTCAGATGGGCACCGCTTACCCATCCCGTTACATACACTGCCACTGCTACACCGAAGGCCCATCCGGCAGTAATGACAATCCACCCTCCTCCTTCACCTTTAC
>CALARM010000818.1 GCA_937888925.1 uncultured Synergistia bacterium
GAAGATAATTCACATTTTCGTATTCTGTGAGACAGAGCATTTCTTTTGCTTTTAAGATTGCTTCTATATCGGTAGATTCTATGGCAACAGTCTTTATGGCTGCACCGTTTATCAGCAGTTCTGCTATTTCTGTAATACAATTGTTTACAGTAAAGGCAAATCTCCTTTTAAACACATTTACTGCTACAAGATCCCTGTGCGGTCTTATGAGCTCATTTAAATATTCTTCCAGACTGTATTCATCTCTCTTAAATTCCGGAATACTTACCTGAAAAGCCGGGAATACGTCATTTTTTATCATTTCTGCTTTCATTGGAAAAGAACCCTTCATCCTGGGATTCCACTGTTCCAGACCTTCCTGTTTCTTAACAAAAACCTTTATATCCATGAGTTTATCCCTGATTTTTGTATTGTTTTCATTGTTTGTCCTTGAAACAATATAGATTTCAGAACTTTCCCTTATGTTTTCACATTTAGAGAAATGCCTCATTTTTGTTTCTACAATACCGAAATTCTGTGCAAAGGTGCGAAATTCAAATCTTGGTTTTATGTCAGCCATTATTTTTCTCCTTTTTTACCATATATCAATTCTGTTTTTGTAATTCCGTCTGCAATAGAGGACGAAAGTTCTCTCTGTATGGCTTTTACAAAATTATTTATTTTATCCTTATTTTCACTGTCATTTATGTCATAACTGAAAGAAAATTCACCTATGACGGGGTTCTTATCTTTACCCTGATTGTACCATACTGATAGAGATGCTTTCCCCGTTACTCCTCCGAAATCTATCTCGCCGAGTTCCGCTTTATATTCTTCAATTTTCTTATTGTTAACCTTTCCCAGTTGACTTTCAGAAGAAATACCTGTTTCTTTAAGGCCGGGAAAAATGTCTATGTAATCTTCGAGACTGTTCCCTGTTTCTTCTTTTAATTCTACCGTTCCGCTTTTAGAATAAACATTTTTTATTGTACTGCCGCCTGCAACTATATCATCTTCAAATTTCACAGACCCTTCAAAAGATTCTGCCGGGTTTACGTCTTTGCCTGAGGAAATATTAACATCGCTGTTTCTGTATTTCAGTGTGAGTTCATATTTTTTACCTCTGTCTTCACCGGCTTTAAATTCATGTTTCTGTCTTCTTCTGAGGGTATAGCCGAGTTTATTCAGAGCAAAATCAGGTGTGTCCAGATATGTAACGAAACGGGGATCTCCTGCTTCGTCCGAATAGGTACTGTCAACCTCAAGCCCTTCTTCTTTTGCAAGTTTTTTTACACTTTTCCAGAATTTTCCGATACCTTTTTCCATATCTTCGAAATTTTCAGGTTTCAGAAGAATTTTATATTCCCGTGAAGAGAGTTCCATGTCCTGTGAAGCTCTGTCTTTTACACAATTAACGGAAAACAGTTCCAGAGGGCTCATATTTGAAGTCTCTTTCTCGCCGGAAATAGTCACTCTGTCTTTCTGACCTGTGTCTGACGATATTTCTCTTTTATTCTGTTTCACTGCCGGGACAGATGATGTTACAGATGAATTTATAATCATAATAATGACTTCCTCTCAGAATTTTATAATACTTCACTGTTAAATAATACTCTATATATATAATATATGTCCAGATGTTTATGTTAAAAAATTGTAAATTTATCTATATTACTGACCTGGCAGCGTAATAGTCTGTTTCCTCCCGTCAAGACTTACGCGTAACTCAGTAATAGCTCTTACCTGCCACTCTGAGCCACTCCAATTGCTTCTGCCAGATCATGTGCTTCTTTCAGACCACGCCCTGTTATCTCCCGTATAATTTTTATTGCCATAATCTTATTTCCCTGTCTTATTAAATCTTCTATTTCAATTCTACGTTCATAGGAACAGGCTTTTTGCTCCTGTGGTGTAAGATTTAACCATACTGTATTAACATCTCCTGTCTCATTTGCTTCTACTACCAGATTTTGCTCCATATTCAGCTTCTCTGCAATATTATTGAATTTACGTAAAGCAGCTTCCCATGACATTTCTCCCAGATAATCTACAAAATCTTTTGCCTCTTTCAGGCCCACACCTGTCAATTCTCTCACTCTTTTTATGGCCATTATTTTCTGTCCATTTTTCAGTAAATTTTCTATTTCTTCTTCGCTATGTGTTTTTTCATAAGGAAATATGTCTCGTCCTTCATAAGTGCTCCTGTCCGGCACTTCTGTTAATTTGCAGGCTATATCGCCGTATGCTTCTTTAACAGCATCCCATGAACAGCCTGTAATCCGGTAATGTTCCACGAAATCTTTTGCCTCTTTCAGGTCTGTTTCACTGAAAAGCCTTATCATTTTTATAGCTTCTATCTTTTTATCTTCTTCCACCAGTTGCCTGAATGTATCTAAAGAAAATTTTTCTTCTTTCTTTGATATTTCTTCTTTTTTCCTAAAAAATATATCGAATATACCCATATTAAATCACATCCTTTATAAGTTTCCAATCTTAAATTGTCTGACTATGTTATCCAGTTCCGCAGCAATCTTTGAAAGCTCTTCCGCGGAGTTTTTACTCTGGCCTGCTGCCATAGCACACTCTTGTGTTTCAGATGTTACCTCTGACATATTGCTGTTTATATTTTTTATTAACCGGGCGGCGTGGGAAATTTTCCCGGAAACCTCTGTAGATACAGATGCAACCTGAGATACATTACCTGATATTTCTTTTGTTGCAACACTCTGTTCTTCTACGGCAGATGCAATTGTATTTGTAATATTATTAACTTTTTCTATAACTGATGTTATCTTTTCCATAGCTTTTACTGTATCATCTGTACTGTGCTGGATACCGCTTACTTTATTTCTTATATCTTCTGTGGATTTCGAAGTTTGTTTGGCCAGTTCCTTAACTTCATTTGCCACTACGGCAAAGCCTTTTCCAGCTTCTCCGGCACGGGCTGCTTCAATTGTTGCGTTAAGAGCCAGGAGATTAGTCTGATCCGCAATATCAACGATTACTTCAATTACATTACCGATTGCCTTCGCATCATTACCAAGGTTAGATACGTATCTCATGGAATGTTGCGTTGTAATTGAAGCCTGATTCGCTACATCGGCTGCTTCACCTGTATTTCGTGCAACTTCAGAAATAGTGGAAGTCATTTCTTCTATTGCCGTAGCCATTGTATTTACACTTGCACTGAGTTCTTCAGATGCACCGGCTATGGATGACATATTATTCTCTATATCATGAACATTTAAAGCAACATTTTGAGAATGGCCTGATATTTCTTCAATATTTCTTGCTATCTGACCAGAAATAGCTGTGAAATCCCGTGAAGATGACATAAGGGTATGACTGTTTAATGAAATCTGGCCTATAATGGTTTCCAATTTCTCTATAAATTTATTAAACCAGCGGGCTAATTCTCCAACCTCATCTTCTGTTTCAATGATAAGCCGTTTCGTTAAATCACCTTCACCTTCGGCAATATCTTTAAGCATATGAACAGATTGTGTCAGGGGTTTTACTATATTTACAGAAATAATCCATAAAAGCATTATAGTTAAAAATATAAATATTATTCCTATTAATATCTGTTTAAATATTATAACCGTTACTGATGCATAAATTCTGGAATTGGGAATAATAATATTTATACACCATGGTTTCGTACTTTTACCGAATAAAATCGGAACAAATATTTCTAAATTATTACTGTTATTTCTGATTAATTCTTTTCCGTCTTTTACAATCTTCAATATCTCTTCTGAATTCTCTTTATAAAATTCCTTCAGGTTTTTTCCCACAAGTTCCGGTTTACCTGTTATACCGGAAATAGTACCGTTATTACTTATTAAAACCATTCTCCCGCTTTTGTTATATATATTTATCTTGTCAGTCAAAGACTGAAGAAACGAAACCATAATATCTATTCCTGTTATGCCATAAAATTTATTATTAACTATTATCGGAACTACCAGAGATACAAGCAGGGTATCTTTACCCTGAACTTTAAAAACAAGAGGATCTATAATACAGTCTTCTTTACTCTCTCTCGGAAGCAGGTAATATTCACCGAGCCGGAGCCCTGTGTCTTCCACTTCTTTAGTATCTTCATATCCATAAACAGGCTCTACTTTTATTTCTCCATTTTCTCCGCGTGTCCAGTAATATAACAGCCTCCCTGTCTCGTCATGTCCGGGTTTATTTATATATGCCCTGTCATTTCCATCAAATGCATCCGGTTCCCATACTGTATAAGTTCCCAGAAAACCAGGATTCTCTTCAGTTATAGTCCTCAGAATATTACTCACCTGTTCCCTGGTCATTCTATTATTTTTACTTTTTACAGAAGAAAGGGTCTGGGCAAGACATTTACATGAAGCGAAACTGCGTTCTATTTCGTCTTTAATTATTATGGAATTTTTATAAGCCTCATTTAAAGATTCTTTTGTGGCATTTTCAATAGCAAGACTGCGTAATGATAAAGAAGAATATGTAACTATAGTTACAATCGCAACCAGAAGGCAAAATCCTGTCAATACACAAATTTTACTTTTTATAGATTTAAACTTATTTAAATACACATTCATTCGATTCCCTTCTTTCTTTTATAAATTTTATTTTTGCAAGAAAATATACATTATTTTTTTAATTGCTTTTCACTATACATTCTATGCCTGCCTGATGTAACATAACCTGGTTTTAATTTTTCTTCTCTGTCCAATCTACGTAATGTATCGGCAGATTTATTTATAAATTTTGCAAATTCTCCTGTTTTATAATATTATTTTTTTATTTCAAAGATTATTCTATACAAAACCGCTGGTAGTGTAATTTTACTGTGGTGAGCATAAATAATACATAACTGCTCTCGTGACGCTTAATGCGTGACGTGAGGAAAACCTTTATTCCCTGTTTATGCTCAGGTCAGTAAGTGCTGACATCGGAAAATATTTATGTCGTACATAAATATAATAATCTTATTCGGAAATTCGACAGAACCGGAAAATTTATTCTGACCCGGCGAAGAGCAGGAAAATATCAAATATATATTGAATGAATTTCACATAGGTTATTCTCCCGATTATGAATCAATTACAATATTGACACAGGAGAGGATTACAATCAATAAATTCTATAAAATTCTTGAAGGATATGCTATAGCCGCCATGAGTGTGATCCTTGCCACAGACGGCCTGTGGCTCCTTAAACATATTCTTGAAAAAGCCCATATGGGTCTTGTCTATCTCCTGGTAGTAGCTACTGTGGCAGGCTTTGCAGGAACAAGACCTGCTATTTTCTCTG
>CALARM010000819.1 GCA_937888925.1 uncultured Synergistia bacterium
CAGTGCTTCTTTATGTAAATCAAAAGCTCTATCAATTCTTACCATTAATTCCTGCTCGGTGAAAGACTTCATCTTCCCTGCTTCTTTCACCTCGGCAAAACCTTTTATGGCTTTATCCAGTTCTTTTCTCACATCCTGAAATACCGTCTGAAGCTCTCTGGCAGAAACCGTCCCTTTACATACACCTTTTCCAGCAGTAAGTAATTTCTTCAAAGACGGAGATTCATAATCTTCCAGTTCTTCATCCTGCCAGTCAGGAAGAATATTTTCCAGTTTTTCTTCTGCCAGTTCTTCCACTTTTTCCTCTTCAACAGTTTCTCTGGAAACTTCCACGTCAAAAGCAGCCCCCATAGCAGACGCAAAATCTTCTACTCTATTTTCATCTTTTCCCACTTAATTTCACCTCATTTCGATAAAAACATTATCTGCAATTTATTTAATTCTTCTACAAAAGAAGATAAGTTTCCTCTTAATAATAAAAAACTTTTCTATTACCTGTTTATACGAAAATCGTAACGCTTAACTGGTAACCCGTGACTGGAGGAAATTCTCATTAATATTTAACAAAAAGTTAACATTATTTTGTTGATTTTTTCTATAAAATTATGTTTAATTAATGTGGCAATGTGTAAAATTTTATCTGATAAAGGAAATAAAAAATGCTGGGAAAAATCTTCGGGTTCAAAAAAATAGATATAGAAGAAGCTAAAAATACAAGAAAAAAACTCCTTGAAAGTAATTCTGCCCTGCATCAGAAAGAAACCTTTACCGCTTCGGAAGATATAATAAGTCAGGAAGATGAAAAGATAGATATATTAAGAAAACTGTCACAGAATAAATCCCAGTTAATAGAGATTTCAGACGGCAATAGAATAGATATAATTGAATTTAACGAAACAGGGGAAGTAACAGGAACGAATACAGTAAAAAAAGAAGCCTTCATTGAAGATAAAGAACAACATAAAACTTTCCAGATAAAGAAAAATGATGAAGGGAAATGGGAAATAACAGAAAAAGACGACCTGTCAAAAGCAGAAGTATCTACGACTCTGTCAGGAGGATATGTTTATAAAGGTAAACTTGAAGTTCCTGGAAAGAAAAAACTAACAGTACTCTTCTGGGGCAACGGAAGCGGAAACCTTGAACCACTTGTTATAAGAAAACTTCTGGATCTGGAAAAACTTGGTTCTACGGAAGATATAAATATAATAGCTCAGATTTCCAGAGCACCACAGGAAGAAATCAAAGAGGATTTTACATCCTTTGTAATTGATGAAAAAACCATAGATAAACTGGGAAGTTATATCATAGACAGGGAAAAATTAAAATCTATGGAGTCTTTAAAGGGGAACGGATATTCACGGTCCGGTCTGACGGAAGAACTGAAAAAACTGTCTTTCAATGAAGAAGAAATTAAAATAGTATTGAATTATTCAGAAAACTGCGATTTTATACAATCAAATATCGATGGTAACTGGAGTAAACAGGCAAGAAGATATTATGTTACAAAAGGGCAGGAAGAACCGGGTAACCTTCCTGTAGTTAAAAATGAAACAGTCGATTCCCCCGTGCTGGAAAATCTTGGCAATATAAATATGACAGACAGAAAAGAACTGCAGGATTTTCTCATAACAGAAATGAAGCAATTCCCGGCAGAACACTATATGATAGTATTGTTTGATCATGGAAAAGGCTGGAAAGGAATAGCTCCCGAAAAAGAAGAACATGGGAATATATCACCTGAAGACATGGGAGATATTACAAATAAAGTTAAAGAAACAACGGGACAGAATATAGATGTCATGGTCATGGAAAACTGTCTGGAAGGACAGGCAGAGGCTTTATATCCCATGAAGGACAGTACCGATTATATGATAGCATCGCCTGAAATACTCTGGGGAAGTGCCTTTACTGATAATCCCGGCCCGATTCATGTCAGAGAAGGACTGGAAATTATACAGAAAAATAAAAAAAATGAACTCAATAATCCCAGAGAAGCTGCCTTTGCTATTGTACAGGCCACGGCAAACAAACACCACGCCATAACACTATCGGTAATAGATTCGAAAAAACTGGACGAACTTGCAGAATCTACTGCAAACCTTAAAGAAGCCATTAAAAAATCTGATCTGACACAGGAAGAACTGAGACATATTGCAGCAAAAACCCAGCAGTACGAACTGCTTAATAGCCCTGAAACAAAACATGGCTTTGTAGATATAGGGGATCTTGCAGAAAATATAGAGGCAGAGACAGATAATGAAGAAGTAAAGAAAGCAACAAAGGGACTGAAAGATGCCCTGAATCATACAATACTGGGGAAACTGGCCATGTCAGGCAATGAAATAACATGCAGAAGTGATGACGGAGACGGTTTTACTGTATTTGAAGGCAATGTAAAAAGATGTCATGGCCTGTCCATTAATCTTGGTATAGAACAGAGTGACATAGAAAGAAAAACCTACGAAAGTCTATCTTTTATAAAAAAGACAGGTTGGGATGAAATAGTTCATAGAGCCGGATGGAAACCCGGTGCCACAGATGCGAAGCAATAATGCGTCATAGCAACATCTTCTCCGAATAGCCTGTCATAAACTGCTCTTCACTCTTCACTCTTCACTCTTCACTCTTCACTTTTTCACACTGATTTTCAAAGATTATTTTCACCTTAAATAAAAGGACTATAATTTAATCAAAGCGAATAATATAAAGATAGAATTCAGCCACAACCATCCCCGCGTCACGTGTCACTCGTCACGCGTTACGATTTATTTAAGGAGGTAAAATATGACGGAACAAAAAAAAATACTCTCCGGCAATGAAGCAATAGCAAGAGGAGCCTATGAATATGGTGTTACTGTTGCTTCTGCTTATCCCGGAACACCAAGTACTGAAATACTTGAAAACATAGTAAAATACAATGAAATCTATGCGGAATGGGCACCAAATGAAAAAGTGGCCTTCGAGGTTGCCTGCGGTTCATCAATTGCAGGTGCCAGGACACTTGTAGCAATGAAACAGGTCGGGTTGAACGTCGCGGCAGATCCTCTTTTTACAATGAGCTATATAGGAGTAAACGGAGGGCTTGTAATAGTAGATGCCGATGACCCTGACATGCACAGTTCACAAAACGAACAGGATAACAGATATTATGCAAAAGCTGCAAAAATCCCTATGTTAGAACCGTCAGACAGCCAGGAAGCAAAAGATTTTATAGGACTCGCTCTGGATATAAGCGAAGAATTTGACACGCCCGTGCTGGTGAGAGTTACTACAAGAATAAGCCACTCAAGCACTGTCGTAGATTTAAAAGAAAGAAAGCCTTATACAATAAAACCATACAAACAAAATCCGCAGAAAGATGTTATGATACCGGCTCATGCCAGGCAAAGACATGTTTTCGTAGAAGAAAGAACGAAAAAACTGCAGGATTATGCAGAAAAAACACCTGTCAATATCATTGAAGAAGGCAAAGGGGATACGGGAATTATTACATCGGGTATTGCCTATCAGTACGTAAAGGAAGTATTTCCTGATGCTCCCGTATTAAAACTTTCTATGACCTATCCCCTGCCGGTTAAATTAATAGAAAAATTCAGCACTATGGTAAAAAACATCTATGTAGTGGAAGAACTGGAACCTTATATGGAAACGGAAATCAAAGCTCTCGGCATAAAGGTTACGGGAAAAGAGAAACTTCCCATTACAGGAGAACTGAATTCTTCAATCATAGCTCAAAGTTTCGGTATAGAAGGTTTTAAATCGGATGTTACATTAAAAGAAGATATAAAAATACCGAAAAGACCTCCGGTACTCTGTCCCGGATGTCCTCACAGAGCATTTTTCTATAATGTATCCAGGATGAAATTGAATGCTTTCGGAGATATTGGCTGTTATACACTCGGCATGTTGCCTCCTCTGAACGGACTCCATACCTGTATATGTATGGGAGCAGGTATCAGCGTTGCTCATGGTATGGATAAAGCCCTTGGCAGAGAAGGAACGAAGAAATCTATTGCAGTCATAGGAGATTCTACCTTTATCCATTCGGGAATAACAGGACTCATAAATATAGTTTATAATAAAGGAACATCTACAGTAGTTATACTTGATAACAGTATTACTGCCATGACAGGCAGACAGGATCATCCCTGTACAGGGAAAACCCTCAAAGGTGAAAGCACTAAAAAAATTGATCTGGTGGCACTGTGTAAATCAATAGGAGTAGACCATATCGTTACGGTAAATGCTTTTGATGTAAAAGCTATCAGAGATGCACTGAAAAATGCCCTTGATAAAGATGAACCGTCTGTTGTAATAGTAAAAGGACTCTGTACTTTAATAGACAGAGGGAAAAAGAGTTTTTATAAAGTCTCTCCTGAAAAATGCGTAAAATGCTGGCTCTGTCTGAAAGTGGGATGTCCGGCTATTTCCAGAGGAGAAGATTCGTCACTTATAGATCCATTACTCTGCAGAGAGTGCGGTGTATGTGCCATGGTATGTCCTAAAGAAGCTATAAGCAAAGAAACATTATGAAAGGCAGGTTTTTCCTATGAATGAAGTTACAAGCATCTGTATAACAGGAGTGGGAGGACAGGGGATTATCCTTGCCAGTAATATTATATCAAAGCTTGCCCTCTCTGCCGGTTATGATGTAAAGAAAAGTGAAGTTCACGGTATGTCTCAAAGAGGAGGAAGTGTTATTTCAGAAGTGAGATTCGGGAAAAAAGTATATTCTCCTCTTATACCGGAAGGGGGAGCAGATATTGTTATGTCTTTTGAATCAGTAGAATCCCTTCGGTATATAAACAAATTGAAAAAAGACGGACTTATAATAGTCAATATGCAGGAAATTCTATCAAGCACCATCCTTGCAGGACTTGAAGAATATCCGAAAGGAATTTTAGATAAATTAAAAAGTACCGTACATAAAGCTATCCCTGTAAATGCCATGGAAGATGCAAAAGCCCTGGGAAATATAAAAACAGTGAATTCCATTATGCTCGGAGTCTTATCAAATTATCTTTCTTTTGAGCAGAAATTATGGGAAGAAGTACTGAAGTCTTCTGTGCCGGGAAAAACTGTGGATTTAAATCTGAAAGCCTTTATGAAAGGGAGAGAATATAAATAACTCCATGTAGGGGCGCACGGCCCGTGCGCCCCTATTCTACCCTGTCCATTATACCCATCAGACAGAGATTATAAATTATCTCCGATGTTTCAAAATAACTCTTATTTATTCTGTGGGCAACGTCCATAAGTGATGTATTACCTTTTAACTGGGCCAGTACTTCCAGCTCTTTTGAAGACAGTGATACTACCTGATAATTCTTCGACAGGGAAATTTTAAAAATACTCTCAGGAGAGATTACGATTTCTTTCATTTTATTCCATTCTTCCCATACTGCAAGGCTATTTATTAAAAGTTCATTTGTAGATTCTTTGACAAAAACTTCTTTTGACTTCAGCTCCGGTTCGATCTTTACTGTCATATTATTCCATAAAGGGAAACTGTATATGGCTTTTTCATCTTTCAGAGTTCCCAGACCTGCCTGAATTATTTCACCTTTATCAAAACAAATAAATCCATCATGACTCTTATAAACCAGATTCAGTTTTCCTGTAAATTTACTCAAAGACATTTCCGTCAAAAAATCACAGAAATTACCTGCCTCCAGGCTGGTAGTACTTAATTCTATCTTTTCAGGTTCTTTTTTTTCATATTCCAGAAGTTTCATTTTCTTCTTTTTCTCTTCATCCAGACCTGTCGGGAAAAATTCATTTAACAGTACTTTGGCAATTTCAGGCACTATAGGAGAACCACCTCTATGAGCCTCTCTCACGGCTTCCGAAAGAAATTCCATCCTGCTCCCTTTAACTATATACCCTACTGCCCCTGCTTTAAAAGCCCTGAGAACTGTTTCCTGATTGGAAAGAGCAGTTAACATTACAATCTTACAGGATGGATTAAACTTTGTAAGTTTCTCTGTGGCAGAAATACCATCCATTTCCGGCATATATACATCCATCACTATAACATCTGGCTTTATTTCCATGGTTTTGTATTTTTCAATAGCCTGCATACCATTTTCTGCTGTTTCTATAACCTCTATATCATCAAATGATGAAAGTATCTCCACAGAAGTATCTCTGAGGTCGAATTCATCATCGACAACCATAACCGATATCTTCTCCTTCTCCGTATCAGGCGATTTTTTTATGAGATTCATGAGGGATCTGAAACTTTTCTTTATTACATCTGCCCGGGATTTGATAAATGAAGAAATTGTTACACTTTGATGTCTGGGAGCAAAAATCTGATTATAAAGCTCTTTTAAATCTTTTGTCATTTCTTCGGCAGTCTGATATCTTTTATTTTTATCCCTTTTAAGTGATTTAATGACAATCTGCTCAATTTTCTGACTCAAAGAAGGCACTACATTTCTAACAGGCTGAAATTCAAAAGGTATGTAAGGACCTTTACCTGTCAGAAGATGATGTATGGTAGCGCCGAAAGAATATATATCACTCCTGGGATCCTGTTCTCCTACATATTGTTCAGGCGGTGCATAACCTTCTGT
>CALARM010000820.1 GCA_937888925.1 uncultured Synergistia bacterium
CTTCTATCCATCTCAGACTCCTGTTATCTGTAAGGAGCATAAACTGTTCTCCGAATTGAGTGGGAAGAATTGCCACCGTTACGTTGTTTCTTTCAAAATATTCATTCAGTCCCGAAGGAGAAAGACGTATTTCATCGGGAATAATATGAATTGATGCGCCGGAAATAAGAGCGGGAAATATCTCAGGAATTGAAGCGTCAAATCCGAAGGATACATATTTCGCCACACTATCTTTTTCTGTAAATCCATGACTTTCCCTGAACCAGAGACTTAAATTTACAAGGGAATGATGTTCTATCATCACACCTTTTGGCTGGCCTGTCGAACCTGATGTATAGATCATATAGGCAAGATCTTCCGGAGTATTTATTATGTCAGGATTCATATGGGAATCGTGAAGGATAAAGAGTGAAGGGTGAAGGGAGGAGAGATTCCCGTCATTCATTGTAACGGGATAACGGCAGTTTTTACGAACTCCTGTATAAAGAGAAGAATCTGTTATATCCAGCACTTTTATTGAAGGTTTTATCTTTTCTGCCAGGTGGTGTTCTGTGATTAACAGAAGGGAACCGCTGTCTGAAACTATATAATTTATCCTCTCCGCAGGGTATGAAGGATCAACAGGGACATAGGCTCCGCCTGCTTTAAGTACTGCAAGAATACTGACAATCATATGACAGGAGCGATCCAGAAGTATTGATACCCTGCTGTCCGCTTTTACTCCTTCCCCTCTCAGATAATAAGCCAGTTTATTTGAACGATCATTTAACTCTCTGTAAGAAAGTTTTTCATCTTTATAAACAACAGCAGTTTTTTCAGGGTATAATTCCACTGTTTTCTCTATCAGTTCATGAATTGTTGCGTTCTTCGGGAAATCATGACAGGTATCATTAAAAGTATTAAAAAGCAGATATTTTTCTTTTTCTGAAAGTATATCTATATCCCTGAGGAGTTGTTCAGGATGGGCAGTTATCCATTTTAATGCACCCTCTATATGACATGCCATATTTTTTATGACATGTTCTGTAAAACAGTCGCCATCATAGGAAATTTTTATCATAAGGTCTTTTCCCGGCGCAACAATTAAATTTAAAGGATAATTTGATTTTTCATAGGCTTTCATATCTTTCATTGCTAAAGTTTTACCCTCACCGGCATCTTCATCAACAGGGTAATTTTCAAAAACGAAAAGACTGTAAAAAAGAGATTCTCCCGGAGGAATATCGGAAAAAGATTGAAGTTTGCTCAGAGATATATGGCTTAAATTACTGACATCCTGTATGATATGGTGGACATGTTTCAGATTACAGGCTATAGTTTCCTGATGGTTTAGCTTTACTCTCAAAGGAAGTGTATTGATGAAAAGTCCTATCATTTTTTCAACACCTGAAAGTTCCGGCGGTCTTCCTGAAACAGTTGTTCCGTAAAGTATATCTTCACTTCCGCTGTAACAAGAAAGAACACAGCTCCAGGCCAGTTGAACAAGAGCATTGATTGTTACCTCCATAGAACGGGCAAACTTCTGACATTCTGAAAAGAAATCTTCCGGGAGAGAACAGACATATTCTCCCAGATTTTCAATAGATTTGTGAATATTAAGACCGGTGCTGTTTACCGTAAGAGGAGTGGGAGCGGAAAAATCGGAAAGAGTGTTCTTCCAGTAATCTGTAATTCGCTCTTTATCCTGTTCGGCCAGCCATTTTATATATGTTTCAAAAGGTTTTGCAGGTTTCATATGTAAAGTCTCTTTATTTACAACAGAGTAGTATCTTCTCTTCAGTTCCTGCATTATTAAAGGCATTGACCAGCCGTCTATAAGGATATGATGACAGGTCCATATAAATCTGTATTCATTCTTTCCAAGAATGAACAGGTGAAGATAAGCAAGAGGGGGCTTACTCAGATTAAAACCTTCCTGTCTTATCTTTATTCTTATAGATTCTATTTTTTCTTCCTGTTTTTCCCGGGCCATTTCACTGAGGTCCGTAATGCACCATGGAAGAGAGGCATTTCTATAAACTATCTGGAAAGGTTTATCAGTTTCTTCCCATACAAAAGCTGTTCTAAAAATGGGATGAGAGGAAAATATGCCGTCCCATCCGTCTTTAAGGGCATTTATATTAAGTTCTCCCTTATAAAGCCAGGAAGTCTGTGTGCAGTATTGATCAGAGTCGGGAGAAGCTACTGCATGAAAGAGGAGTCCTTCCTGAAGAGGTGAAAGGCCGTATATTGCCTCAATAGAAGAAGGGTCGCTTATACCGTCGAGGAACGATTGAGTGACAGTGGCAAGAGGAAAATCAGAAGGAGTAAAATGTTTTCTCCCCTGTTCGATACAGTGATTGATTATATCTTTCACACTTCCGATGAAATGGTCGGCCAGTTCTTTAGCTTTTTCCTCTTTCCAGATATGAGTGCTGTAGCCGAAAGTCATAGATAAAGAACCATCCATTACAAAACCGTTAATATCCAGAAGGTTTATTATACTGTTCTCTGAAGATACCGAACCTTCCGACAGTGCTTCCATGGCAGTGAAAAAATCCCCGTCAGTTGTTTTTCCTCCGAACTGGCCGAGATAATTAAAGGCCACTCTCTTACATTCCAGTTTTTTTAATTCTTCTTTTATATGAGAAAAATATCTTAACACTCCGTAGGAAATACCGTTAACCGGTATGGCTCTCATAGTTTCTTTTACCGATTTTATAAGAGAGCCGTAATCTGTTCCGCCTGTGCCTGAAGGGATCTTCAGATGAACAGGAAATATTGTGGTAAACCATCCCACTGTCTGTGACAGATTGACTTCCGAAACAGTCTCTTCTCTTCCGTGTCCTTCCAGATTTATTACCAGATCAGGCACATTAAGAGAACGGTTAAATGCGAGAAGAAGGGCAGAAAGCAATATATCATTAATCTGTGTGTTATAAACAGAAGGAACGGTATTTAATAAAAGTTCCGTATCATGAGCTGAAAGAGAAACTTTATAGTCTCTTATATCGGAAAATTTAGATTCTTTATATTCTACCGGAAGAGGACTTGCATCTCTGAGAACTCCGAGCCAGTAATCACTGTATTTTTCTGCAGATTGAATATACTTTCTCAAACCCTCTGACCAGTCTCTGTAAGAAGAAGTTTTGGCAGGTAGAGACGGAGTAAGACGGTCAGAAAGCCTGTTGTATATATTATGAAAATCTTCTATGATTATTCTCCATGAAACCATATCTATACAGAGGTGATGTATTGCTATAAAGAGTCTGTCACTGCCGTCTCTATGGCCTTTAAACAGAGCAGATCTTATGACAGGCCCTTCCGTAATATTGAGAGACCTCTGTATGGAATTACATTTTTCCGTAATGAACACAGACAAAATATCTTCCGGCACAGAAGAAAGATCTATCAGTTCGACTGAGACAGACGTTTTTTCGGTTTTTTCATAGTATTGAATCCATGCATCTTCTTTTCTAAATCTCAGCCTCAACCCGTCATGATGATTCACTAAAATATTCAGAGTTTTCTCTATAATTTCTCTGTTTCCGTCTGATTTAAGTGTAAAGAGAAAAGCCTGATTGAAGTGATTGACACATTCAAATTCCTGTTCAAAAAACCATTCCTGCACAGGTATTAACGGCACTTCCCCTTTAAGCAGTTTTTGCTCTGCCTGAGGAAGTGATTTCTTCCCGGCCTCCTCTG
The DNA here is from genome assembly GCA_937888925.1 of uncultured Synergistia bacterium. Next base: position 3,685 of record CALARM010000820.1, read on the forward strand.
ATATTTCTGCAATAGTGGGATGGCGAAGTAACTGTGATGCCGTAATATTTATCCCCTCGCTGTTTGCCCTGGCCACTACCTGAATACTCATAATAGAGTCTCCGCCGAGATGGAAGAAATTATCATATATACCAACGCGGTCGCATTTAAGGAATTTTTTCCATATGGCCGCAAGTATTTCTTCCCTCTCATTCCTGGGTGCCACATAGGTTTCATGGGAAGCAAGCTCACTGTCTTCCGGCTCAGGCAGAGCTTTTCTGTCTACTTTTCCATGGGCAGTAACCGGAATTGTGTCGATCTTTAAAAAACATGACGGAACCATATAATCAGGCAGGAACCGTGAAAGTTCCTTCTGTAATTCAGAGGATTTCAGTTTTCTATCACTTATATAATAGGCACAGAGATATTTATTACCCTGTTTATCGCTCCTGTCTATTACCACTGCATCTTCTACAGAATCTATCTTCTTCAGAGCTTCTTCTATCTCTCCCGGTTCTATGCGAAAACCTCTTATCTTTACCTGAGCATCAACACGGCCCAGGAATTCCAGGTTCCCGTCGGGAAGCCATCTTGCAAGGTCTCCGGTACGATACATTCTCTCTCCTGGTATGAAAGGATTTTCTGCAAATTTCTCTTTCGTCAATTCTTCTCTGTTCAGATAGCCCCTTGCCACACCTTCTCCCGATACACACAATTCTCCCGGTATTCCCACCGGTGTTATTTTCCCGTATTTATCCAGTATATACACTTTTGTATTATAAATTGGTTTACCTATGGGAATATTTTCATAATATTTATCTATGATGAAATTGGTAGTACACACAGTATATTCAGTAGGGCCGTAGCCGTTTGCCACAGTATAATTCTGTTTTTTAAATGTTTTCAATTTATCGCCGGCAACTTCTATCCATCTCAGACTCCTGTTATCTGTAAGGAGCATAAACTGTTCTCCGAACTGAGTCGGAAGAATCGCCCCCGTTACATTGTTTTTCTCAAAATATTCATTCAGTCCCGAAGGAGAAAGACGTATTTCCTCGGGAATAATATGAATTGATGAGCCGGAAATAAGAGCGGGAAATATCTCGGGAATTGAAGCGTCAAAACCGAAGGATACATATTTTGCCACACTGTCTTTTTCTGTAAATCCGTGACTTTCCCTGAACCAGAGACTTAAATTTACAAGGGAATGATGTTCTATCATAACACCTTTCGGCTGACCTGTTGAACCCGATGTATAAATCATATAGGCAAGATCTGACGGAGTATTTATTATGTCGGGATTTA
>CALARM010000821.1 GCA_937888925.1 uncultured Synergistia bacterium
GGAAAGATTTCTGGCAATCCTGAAAAGCCAGGCAGAAAAAGTTCCTTCTTTCCGAAAATGCCTTATCTGCCGAAAAGCGCGAAAGAACGTTTCATTTATAACTTCTTTCGCATCATCGGGATTCTTCAGGATCACCAGAATATATTTCCACAATGAAGAATAGTGACGTTCAAAGAGAATTTCCAGAGCAAATTCCTCCCCTCTTGCCACTGCCTCTATGAGTTCTTCTTCATTCCACATGTTTAAATACCTTTCAATTCTATTTCAATTATTTCTGTTCCTTCATGTATTTCATCAGGTTTCAAACCTTCATAAGGGGGAGTGATCTTTATAAATACTCTATAATTTCTGCCGTTAATATTATACTCTTTATCACTTTTCTGGGGAAGGCATTTTTCTGCAGCATCCAGGCTGAAGAGTATTTTCAGAGAACTTATGACAGAGTAGATTTTCTCTCTATTACAGGAAACAAGTCCGGTCAGAGAAGAAAAATCTCTTTCTTTACCGTCCATAAGGAAAGTAAACCTATCCTTTTCTGCAGTGATTATAAGTTTTCCGGAAAGAGTCTTTTCAATAGCGGAAAGTATCGTTTCTGAAACGGAAAAAGTACTTTCTTTATCAATTTTCTCTATGGCAACAGCTCCGTCAGAAGGAAGGAAATTGTCTTTATCTATCAAATAAAGTCCCAATATTTCCAGCATATCAGGGAGATATCCGCATGTTTCCGCCGTATCCAGCATCTGCCAGAAAAGAGGAGAAGCCATTTTTCTGTAAATAGGGATAAGATAGTAACCTTTCTGGGAATTATGAAAGATTGTCCCCTTTTCCTGGAGGGTTGCAGTAAGCCATTCAAGAATAACTTCATTACAGGTTAATTCTCTTATGGCAGATATTTCTCTGGAAGTATTTTCTTTCAATAACCCTGAAAGTTTTATAAGAAACCTTCCCAGTTCTTCCCGGGAGACGGAGGAATCCTCCTTCATCAGAAGATAATCAAATCGTAAAACTCCTGCTATTTCAAGGATTACTTTATCCAGTATTCCGAATCTCGCTCCCAGTCTTATCCATTTGAGAAAGGCCGCCCTGAATACTGAAGGAAATTTCTCTAAAACTTCCACTATAGTAGTACCGCAGAGTAACTTTTCATAAAGCTCTTTACTTATTTCCCGTAAAAAAGGGTTTTTCTGAGATTTTTCCAGTTCCAGAAGAACCCCTGTTAGCGGTATGCCCCAGGAGAGCATAAGACCAAAATCAGCACAGTACTGATATAGATCTTCTCTTGTCACTCTACATATTTCTTCCATTTCTGTAACCTCCTTATTTTATTTTTCACTCTTATTGACTGAAAAAATCACAAAAAGGTTACATAAAATCATAATTAATTTTTTTGGAAATAATATTTTCTTTTTACTGATGAGAAACCACATAGATATAAACCGGTAAAATTCCGAAGGTACCGGCTGTTAATCTCCTTATAGCGGTTATATTTTACAGCAGGATTTTTTAAAGCTTCATTAGAATCTTAATATTTCTAACAAAAATATAGAAAGGTGGTTGATATTGCACAGGGATATTTATCGTCAATCATGGCTGGCAAATAACAAAAAAGAAAAGTCTGTTCAATAAAAGAACCTGTTTAAAACTGATTAATATGGAGGTGTATACGTTGAAGTATACAATAAAATTTTTCGGGTTTTCTATAATCATGGTAGTTATTCTTATACTCGGGTGTATTACGAACGGGAATACATCAGCTCGATATGCATTAATATATAACGGTCCGGTAGCCGGCGAAGACTGTCCGGAGGCAGCAGCGGCTGTTGTAGAACAGGCCGGCCTCACTGTGAAGTTTGTGTCTGACATTTCTGAACTGCCGGAGCTGTTAAAAAATGCATCAGTCTTTATCATTGGCGGCACAGAAGACGATATAAATCCCCTCATAAAAGCCTTTACGCCGGAAGTAACCGAAGCATTGAAGGATTATCTCAAGAACGGAGGGCGTTATCTCGGGATATGCGGTGGCGGCTACATGGCCTCTACAGGATGGGAAGAAGGTAAATCCTTTGTACATACCATGGGCATCATTCCTGCAGAATCCCGCGATTTTTCTGATAATTTTAATCCTCAGGTTGTACAGGTCAAATGGCTCGGGGAAATGCGTCCTATGTATTTCCAGTACGGGCCGGCATTCGATATTCATGAAAGCAGTGAAACAGTACAGGTCATTGCCAGTTATACCGATGGCAGTATCGCTGCTCTGATCAGTTCTTATGGAAGTGGCAAAGTGGCAGTCTGCGGCGCCCACCCGGAAGCACGTCCATCATGGCTCGAAGGGGTTCCACAGGGTGATACATGGACTTCATCAACAGATATTGCCTGTGATTTGTTAAAAGAATTAATATCCGACAGTCCTGTCAAACGTAGTGAATAGTGAGTAGTGAGTAGTGAGTTGTGGCCTATTCTTTTCACTTTTCACTATTCACTTTTCACTACTCACTCCTTATCCAAATTTTATATAAAAAAACACTTGAATAATTATTATTACCCTGCTATAATGTGCGATTATGTCAAAAAACAAATGGTTGAATAATTGCTACGCTCCTGCTATAATGTGCCTCATTATGACAGAATGTATAGGTAATTTCTTTTACAAAATCTTTAAAGAACCGGTATTTATAACCTTTCTTGCCCTTGCGACAGGTCTCCTGGCAGGAAGGCTCAAAATCAAAGGTTTTACACTGGGAAGTTCTGCTGTATTTTTTACAGGACTTATTCTCGGCATATTCAAATTTGAAGGCTCCGGTGTTATAACAACGGCAGGCCTTGTCATATTTATGTATGCCATGGGCATACAGGGAGGGCCGGGATTTTTTAATTCTCTCGGAAGAAGAGGAATACCATATTTAATAATTACCATAGCTCTCTGTCTGACAGGTCTCGGGGCAACACTTGCCGCTATGTATATATTTCACCTGACACCTGATATATCGCTCGGCATATTCACAGGGAGCCTTACCAGTTCTTCCAGCCTTGCAGTTTTAAGTGAAGGAGGATGGGGAAATAATCTATTTACGGCATATGGTATGGTATACCCTGTCGGCCTTTTCTTACCGGTCTTATTCATACAGCTTATTCCACTGATAATGAGAAAAGATCTGAAAAAAGATATAGCTGCCCGTAATAAAGGGGAAAATGCAGAACCTATTATTGCAAGGAAATTTATTGTTGAAAGAGATGAAGTAAACGGAAAAACGTTAAGTGAAATAGGATTTCGTATGCAAACAGGAGGGGCAACCCTTTCACGAATCAGAAGAAGAGGTAGAATCATCATTCCCGGCCCCGATACGATACTGAAATTAAGAGATGTCGTACTGGCGGTAGGAACGGAAGAATCTATAGAAAAAGTCCATAAACTCCTCGGCAATGAAACTCATGACGATATGGAAACAGACCCGTCGGTAGAAGCAAGAACGATTATAATAACAAATCCTTCACTCCATGAAGTGCCTCTGGAACAACTTGATATACCCAAAAGATATCATACGGTAATTACAAGAATCTGGCGCGGAGGTATTCAACTCGTCCCGACACCCGATTTTGTTATGGAACTGGGAGATAGTCTTCTTGCCGTAGGGAAAAAGAGAAATCTTGACAGAGTGTGTCAGTTCCTCGGTAAAGAAGAACAAACACTGGGAGAAGTGGATTTTCTTTCCATGGCAGTAGGCATAACGGCTGGCATGATTATAGGACAGATTAAAATCACAATTCCATCTATAGGGAGTATTATGCTGGGAAATTCCGGCGGTGCCATGCTTACAGGCATGTTTCTCGGCTATGTACGTCGTTTCGGTTTTCTTACAGGCCAGATGTCTCCTGCAGGGAGAACTATACTGAAAGAACTCGGCCTCGATCTGTTTCTAGCAGGCATAGGCATTCAGGCAGGGGCAAATCTTTCTTCTATAGGCGGATTACTTCTTTTAAAGCTCATTCTATCTTCAATCTTTATTCTTATATCTATGATGACTGTCGTATTGCTGCTGAGTTACAGAGTATTTAAAATGAATTTCACCAACAGCCTGGCATGTGTGTGCGGCAGTATGACCAGCACTCCTGCCGTCGTAAGCCTTAACAGAATGGCAGGCTCAGAAGATCCGTCATTTTATTTTGCTTCCTGTTATCCTCTTTCAGTATTCGGTATTACGCTAATAAGCCAGATAATTGCCATTATAATAAGGTAAAAAAATACTGGCATAAATAAAGTCATTAATGATATAATACATTATCGATTTTGCAAAGACCGATAAGGAGATACCTATGACAGATAAATTCAAACTTATCTCTTCTTTCAGGCCTGCAGGCTCACAGCCTGAAGCAATAAAACAGCTCGTGGAAGGTATTGAGAAAAGCTGCAGGTTTCAGACACTTCTGGGTGTTACAGGTTCGGGGAAAACTTTTACAATGGCAAATGTCATAGAAAAAACAAACAGACCTGCTCTTGTTATCGCCCACAATAAAACCCTTGCAGGACAGCTCTATAATGAATTCAAAGAATTCTTCCCTGAAAACAGGGTGGAGTATTTCGTGTCCTACTATGATTATTATCAGCCTGAATCTTACATACCTCAGAGGGATATTTATATAGAAAAAGACGCACAGATAAACCCTAAAATCGAACAGTTAAGACTTTCTGCCACTGCTTCCATCATGTCCAGAAGGGATGTAATCATTGTAGCGAGTGTTTCCTGTATTTACGGCCTGGGAAACCCGGAAAATTTCAGAAATCTCGGTTTTGAAATTTCTACGGGACAGAAGATAGACAGAAAAGAGATACTGCAGAAACTGATAAATATCCAGTTTGAAAGGAACGATACGGAACTTATGCCCGGACGGTTTCGTGTAAGAGGAGATACGATAGATATTGTCCCCGGCTATTACAATAATATTATTCGTTTCGAAATGTTCGGTTC
>CALARM010000822.1 GCA_937888925.1 uncultured Synergistia bacterium
AATAAAACCTCCCTTAATTTTTCTATAAAATAATTTCATAATAAAGATCTTTCCACTCGGGATTTTTTTCATCAACCAGTTCCATCTTTTCTTTTCTTGAAAGATTTTTTAAATATTTCTTTTTTTTCAGTGCTTCCGTCATGTTTTTTGCTGTTTCGTAATAAACCAGATTATGGATTTTATATCTGTTTATAATTTTCGGGGAAACATCTTTTCTGAAATTATAAATTTTTCCAATCAAATCACCGGTAATTCCCGTATAAGTGAGTCCGTATCTGCCATTTGCCAGTATATAGATATAACATCTGCCGTTATGCCTTAAAATTTCTTTTTCCATAAGATATTTCTCAACCTCCTGTAAAACGTTGTTTCAAAGTAATTATCCCGATGAATGTTAATATATTTCATAAATAACAGATATGACCGGAGCGGTCACAACCAAATATGAAAATTAACAGACAGTGAAGCATAAGACTTTATCATTTTCATATAAACCCTCTATAATAATAAGAGTCAAAATTTTGCAATTTTCCGAAAAATTTTTAAATTTTTTGTAACTATTCAGGCTATTAAAAATATTATAAAGTGTATATTGACATAGAATACGTATTCCTTTAGTATAATAAAAATAGGCTCAAGTATCTGAAAGAGAAAAATAAAAGGATATGGACATAAAAGACTTATCAGAGAAAATCAGAGAAAATCCAGAAGAATTCATAAAAGAATTCTATAAATTGCATTTGATAATAGAAGAGCAATCAAGGCAAATAGAAATTTTACTGGAAGAGAATAAACTTTTAAGAGAAGAGAATAAACTTCTGCGAGAAGAGAATGAAAGCCTGAAGTCTCGAATAAGGATACTGGAGGGCCAGATAAACAAAGACAGCCATAATAGTAGTAAACCTCCATCAAGTGATGGATTCAAGAAAAAGATATACAATAATAGAAAGTCAGGTTCTCGTGTAGTAGGAGGTCAGAAAGGTCATAAAGGAGAGACTCTAAAACTATCAGAAGCACCGGATAAAGTAGAAATCCATAAAGTGTGTAACTGTAAAGTATGTGGACGTTCTCTCTGAAGAAGAATAAAGTAATAAGATATGAGAGGCACCAGGTATATGAAGTTCCCGAATTAAAGATAGAAGTAATAGAGCATAAAGGAGAAATAAAGCGGTGTCCTGTATGTGGGATAGAAAACAAAGCAGAATTTCCTGAAGAAGCAAGAAATATAGTTCAATATGGGAAACAGTTTAAGAGCCTTGCGACATATTTAAAAGAGTATCAATATGTATCCTGTGAACGAATGAGTGAATTTTTCAGAGATGTATTATCTCATTCAGTCAGTGAAGCAACATTTAAGAACTTCAATGAGGATTGTTTTAATAGATTAGAAGAATATGAAAAAGAAGTAAAAGAGTGTCTGAAGTCATCTCCTGTTGTAGGATGTGATAAGACAGGATTTAGCTATAATGGTAAACGCCACTGGCTTCACGTTTCATCTACAAAAGACCTGACATATTATTCAGTAGAAGAAAAACGAGGCAAAGAAGGTATGGACCATGCAGGTATATTACCCGGCTTTGCTGGTAAAGCTATACATGATTACTGGTCACCATATTTCAAATATGATTGTATACATGCTCTTTGCAATGCCCACCATTTAAGGGAACTAACATATATTTTTGAAGAAGAAAAACAGGAATGGGCGAGTAAAATGATAGATTTATTGCTTGATATAAAAGGTTTTATTGATACCACAAAACCGCTCAGAAATTGCCTGGCTACAGAAATTCAATGTAAATTTGAAAGAAAATATGACGAAATTATAGAAGATGGATTGAAAAATTTTCCAGCTGCTCCTGATGTTTGCTCCAATAAGAGAGGCCGTAAAAAACAAAGTAAACCAAAGAACTTACTTGACCGGTTGAAAAAACATAAAAAAGAAGTCCTGGCTTTTATGTATGATTTTCAGGTTCCCTTTGATAATAATCAATCAGAGAGGGATCTCAGAATGATGAAACTTAAGCAGAAAATTTCCGGGACATTTCGAAGTGAAAATGGAGCTAAATATTTTGCTCGTATTAGAAGCTATATTTCTACAGTAAAAAAACATGGATTAAATATTCTTCAATCTATTCAAAATGCTTTTGCAGGTAAGCCTTTTATTCCTGTTATGGCAAGAGGAGCCTGAATAGTTACAATTTTTTTATAATTCATGAATTTATCTTTCAAAAATCTCATAGTGCAACAGAGTCACTCATTTAAAAACATAGACATACATATGTACCTGTGATAAAATTAAAGTAGAAATATTCTTAAGGAGCTTATATTTTGAGAAAGCCAGGCGAAAAGAAAAAAGAAGAACCATATCAGAAATATGACAGGGCTTTTCAGGCTCTGTTTGAAGAATTCAGGGAAGATATTGGCATAGAATCTAAAAAAGATTATCAACTGGATGAAAAGTGGCAGTATAGAAGGCCTAACACAATCATTATTTTAGAGGAAAATTTTGATTATAGTAAATTATCAAACAAAACATTTCCATGTCTTAAAGAGTGGAATGTTATAGAATTCAAAAGCTGTGAGGAACATTTAAGTGTAGAAGATATACCAAAATACATAGCAAACGGTAATCTCATTGCAAGGCAGATGTTATTACATAGAAAAGGAACAGGATTAAAATCAATAAAAAATCACGTAACACTTATAATGGTTTCTTCTAACAGTGTATCGGAAGATATAATATCAGATTTTGAACAATCGACTTTCAGAAAAGGGTTTTATATTTTTACAGGAATTAATTATTTTCCTGTCTATCTGGTAGTAATTCAGGAGCTTGATGTGATAAAACCAAATTATCCTTTTTTGTTGCTTGGTAATACAGAAAAACAGCAGGAATTATGGAAACAATTAATAGAGGACATAAAAAAAGAAGTAAACGCAAAAGATATTGAAAAATTATGGAAATATATAGTTTTTTCTGTAAAAAGAAATATATTCAGTATAAAGGAGGAAGAACTTATGAAGAAATTAAAAGAACTTTCTGAAGATAATGAGAGTATTAACCGTTTTTTTGACAGTGAATTTCTAAAAAAAATACTTGGCAAGAAAGATGATGAGAGTATAAAAAGTCTTTTTGATGATAAATTTATTGAAAAAATTCTCCATAATAAAGGTGAAGATTTTACTACTAATATTTTTATGAAGATGCTTCACGAAAGTGAAGCATTTAGAAAGAGAATAATTGAAGAACTTAAAAAAATAGAATAATTTCAGTAAAAAGGAAGATAAAAGCAGAACTAAAAAATGACCGGGATTAATGGAATTGGAAAGGATTACCGGGAAAATAAGGCCTTACAAATCCCGGTAATCCCTTAATCCTGCATATCCCGGTTCAGACGGTTATCTGAATCACGGAGAAGGGGCAAAGACCTGGATGCGATCATTATTACTATCAACTACATATACATTACCTGATGAGTCTACTATAATACCTGTAGGTGAATAAAATTGTCCATCACTATTGCCATTACTTCCCCATTTTGTTATAAATACACCAGATGAAGTAAACTTCTGTATATGTTCAGAAGTTTCAGATATATAAACATTGCCAAAATAGTCTGCCACATAAACATTGTCAGCAGTGTCTAATGTTATTCCTTTAGGATATTTGAACTGTCCGTCATTAGTCCCAGAACTTCCCCATTTGGTTATAAATACTCCTGATGAAGTAAACTTCTGAATTCGATAGTTACCACTGTCTGAAACATAAACATTTCCAGAAGTATCTACTGTTATTCCAGTTGGATCAAAAAACTGTCCATCATTACTTCCATAACTTCCCCAATTAGTTATAAATACCCCTGATGAGGTAAACTTCTGAATACGATCGTTATCAATGTCTGTAACATAAATATTTCCGGAAGAGTCCACAGCTATTCCATACGGGAGACCACTTCCCCATTTAGTTATAAATACTCCTGATGAAGTAAACTTCTGAATACGACCATTAGAATAATCAGAGACATAAACGGTACCAAAAGAATCTATTGCTATTCCAGTTGGATCATGAAATTGCCCATCATCCATTCCATGACTACCCCATTTAGTTATAAATACTCCTGATGAAGTAAACTTCTGAATACGATTATTGAAACAATCAGAAACATAAACATTACCAGAAGAATCCTGTGTCAAAAAGTATGGATCATCAAATTTGCCATCAGTGTTACTATTTCCATAGATACTCCATTTAGTAATGAAAGAACCTGATGAAGTAAATTTCTGGATTCGTTCGTTAAAATTATCTACTACATAAACATTGCCGGAAAAGTCTACTGTTATTCCATCTCGTCCATCAAACTGTCCATCATTTTTTCCATAACTGCCCCATTTAGTTATAAATACTCCCGATGAAGTGAATTTCTGGATTCGATTAGAATAGGCATCTGTAACATAAACATTGTCGGACATATCTATTGCTATTCCAATAGACTCAAGAAACTCCCCGTCATTACTTCCATAAATTCCTCCCCATTTAGTTATAAATACTCCTGATGAAGTAAACTTCTGAATACGATCGTTACTACTATCTGCTACATAAACATTATCTGAAGTATCTACTGTTATTCCTTCCGGGCCATGAAACTGTCCATCCCCATTTCCTCCACTGCCCCATTTAGTTATAAATACTCCTGATGAAGTAAACTTCTGAATACGATTATTGGAATGATCAGAAACATAAACATTACCGGAAGAATCTATTGCTATTCCAGTTAGCCCATAAAATTGCCCATCTCCGTGTCCTCCACTGCCCCATTTAGTTATAAATACTCCTGATGAAGTAAACTTCTGGATTCGAGCATTATTTCCCTCAGTCACATAAACATTATCAAAATTATCTAATGTTATTCCTTTTAACATATCAAACTGTCCGTCACCAGTTCCAAAAGTTCCCCATTCTGTTATAAAGCCTCCAGATGAATTATATTTCTGAATTCGATGATTGTCTAAATCTGATACATATATATTCCCTGAAGAATCTGTAGCAAGACGACGTGTACTATATAATGCATAATGACTTCCCCACTTCCTCAAAAAACTATAACCATTACCAGGGTTACCACCATCTCCCTTTACAATACGAAAACCAATACTTGCTCCTTTTTCATCAGGATTTCCTCCGAGAGGCACATAATGAGTTCCATAGACACGTGCGGCAGACCGGCAGTAATAACCATATTCATCTGCCCAGCTACCTCCACGCTTAACCCTGTAAATTCCACTATTTGGCCCGGCAGGATCTGTAATAGCCCCAGCACCATAATCTCCTCCCCAGTCATTACACCATTCATCTACATTTCCACTCATATCATAAAGTCCGAAAGTATTTGGCAACTTTTGCCCTGCTATCTGATGGTTATTACCATTTCCAGTATCACTGTTTACAAAATACCAGCAGTAAGATCCATCCACAGTATTACCCCAGTAATAATCAGTTGTTGAGCCAGCCCGGCAGGCATACTCCCACTCTGCTTCTGTAGGGAGGCGATAACCATTTTTTGTTCTCCATACTGACGGATCATTTCCTCGGTTATCTTTTGGCCCGTAACATGGCGTCAAACTGTTCTGTTCACTAAGCCAGTTGCAATAAGCCACTGTTCCATACCAGGATACATATACTGCAGGATGATTTTCATAACCTGATTTGACTGTAAATGTACCCGCACCTGGTCCTCCTGTTATACCACAAAAAATATCGTCTTTTATATCCATCCAGGTAGTTCCTCCTTCAGTCTGATTACCCTGAGAATTTAAGAAGGCACAGAACTCTGTATTTGTTACTTCATATTTCCCCATAGAGAAAGAACTTACAGTAACAGAATGAATCGGCTGTTCTATGGAATGAGTGTTACTACCCATCTGGAAAGTTCCCCCGGCAATTGCAACCATTCCAGGTACAACTGTAGGTGTGGGTGCTATCCCTGTGGTTACAGTTCCGGCCTTCCCCGTCTTCGTGCACTTATAAGTAAAAGTTCCTTCACTATCAAATTTCCTCGACCATTCGGCACCTGGAGCGATGTCGCCGGAATTAAAAGAAGAGTTATCGGCTACCACATTATGGACGACAGAATCATTATTTTTCCAGAAAAGGGTGTCCCCTTTTGATACTGGAATAGTCTGCGGGAAAAAGCCTGTATCAAGTATGGATACTCCAAGATGAACACTGACTTTAACAGTTTCTTTCTTTTTTATGGTCACATTTGTTATTCTGTGTGATAGAACATTTCCTCCTGTAGCCATACCGGTGAATTCAAACTGATTTTCTCCTGAAGGAAGGGCAGAAATTTTCTTTGTCGTTGTCCCTTTATAAATTATCTCTTCCCTGGTGCCTTTAATCCATTTTCCCGTTATGGAAATCACTATCTGAACCACATCGGGATGTATTACCTGAGCAGTTACTTCTTTTCCTTCATCAGGCCAGTCCACATTGATTTCTGCATCTCCTGTGTCTTCTGACTGATTTATAGAGGGAGTTATACTTGAAGTTCCCTCACCTCCGCAGCCTGATATGAAGAAGATGAAAGAGGAAATTATGAGAATTAATATGAGAGAATAAATTAAAGTTTTAGACATTGTTATTTCCCTCCTTTTCTGTCTACTGTTACATCTGCATCGCCTGTGTCACCGATGGGGATAATGTCGTCCATAGGGTTAGCTAAAGGAATTACAGAGTTATAAAATACATAGGGAACATTAGTATCTCTACTAGTCTTTAATTCCCAGTATAAACCATAATCTTGCAGCCAACATAAATTCTCGACCAAAGGACAGAAATATTCTTTAACAGAGGGATTTATTCCACAACCGAAAAATGCAAATGTACCGATTTCTCCTGGATTTACAAATTTTTGTAATAATTTAGCAGGTCTATTATAGCTAAGCCATAAATATGCATACCAGTCATATATCTTGCTATGCCTATCATAAGGATTACTGGTTCCAAGATGAACAGGATAATCTCCATCTCTATACCATGTGGACTTACCTGTATTTTGAAAATTAACCCATAAACATACACCAGTATTACTATCAACATGGCCAGATTGGTTAATCCATTTACAACTATAATCTTCATAATTAGTGGAAGCCGAAGTAACTGGATTATATTCTCTTAATGGCCTATTATCTAGATGTGTTGCAAAATAATCAAGTTGCGCTTGTTTTTCTGCTGTAAAATCTATAGTTCCATCTCTAGGATATCCCTGCTTTATATGATTATAAGCCTGTATAATACCCTCACCATATAAAAGGCTTCCTAAAAGAGTAAAATTTATTAGAGAAGCATAACCGGCATTGACGGGTTTTGTCCATCCAAAATACACATTGACCCCATGATTAATAAATGTACCAGCCATACTATCATTTTTTAAACCTTCACATGCTTCACATATAAATACTCTAGTATCACTAAAACTATTCCAGTAATAATGAGCGTCAATGAACAATGGTGTAATACCAATTACATTTTGATTATCAATTACTATATAGTTATTTGCTATTTCTGAATCAGTATTAGTCCAAGATCCAGATGTTTCACCTGTATTAAGCACAACAACCTCTCTTGGAGGAAGGGGGAATGGTTTTATAGTTGCTAATCCTCCATGTGTACAAAGTATTATTACTTCATAACCAGATAAGCCTTTTTCCCATGTCTCTTTTGTTATATCTTGGTAATCAAGATAATTAACCTCATAACCTGCGTTCTTTAAAAATATTTCAAGGCCAGTTTTATCCCACTTAGGCCCTTCATAACTACAAGGAGTAAATATTAATGCTCTTCTATTAGAATTAGCAATTAAACTGTTATTTTGAGTGTTATTAGCTAACGGATGAGACAGAAAATCTTTATTATATGTAATTTCACCAGATAATTTACTATCAATTTTTGTAAAACTCTCAGGAAATATATAACGCTCCATTCCAGAAGTAGTTATATAACAGATTGTCTCACTATTTCCTACAAAAGAAGCATCCTTTACTAAAGGTTGTTGTTTCAGCCATTGTATTGTCGCTTCTCTTGCCTGATGATCATTTTTCAGTGCTATTTTTTGCTGTTCCAGATAATCACCAACCTGTTTACCAAGATTATACACATCTTCTATAACACCCGGATCTTTCCAGCTATTCGGCGGTAAAACTATACCAACTGTTACACTCTGTCCCGGCATAACATCTCCATGATTATATGCCTCAATAAACCCCTCTTTACTCGCAAGAAATTTCTGCTTCCCTCCCGGCACATTCCACAGAGTATATTCACCTTTATCATTCGTAACAGCATTCAAAGTAAGACCATCTACCCTGACAGTAGCACCGGCCAGAGGATTATTCAGAGGATCTGTAACCTTTCCCGAAACTGTTTCAAAACCAGAACCGGCCGGTGTGGGAGTAAGTATTCCGGGAACAACTGTTAAATTCTGATAATTTACTCCACCTGTTCCATCTCCACCACACCCGGCACACCAGAACAAAAACATCAAAAATACTAAACTTACAGAAATTATAAAATATTGCTTTTTCAATTTATTTGACCTCTCCTTTCGTAAAATAAAAAATCAATCAGGATAAAATTATGTATAAATTACGAAGAATCGAATTTATAAACCACAAAAACACCTCACTTTCAAAAAAAGATCCCTCTATAAATATTAAGAGTCAAAAAATCGAATTTTTACAAAAAAATTTTTAATTTTTTTTATATTTCATGAATTTATCTTCAAAAAACCTGATGAATAAATAGATTTAACCCTGGTAAAATAGACTTTTTCAATCCATTATGATATTATATAAAGGGGAAATTATATATCCATTACAGAGAAAGGATGGTGACAGAGTTATGATAGTGGAAGAAAGAATTGAGAGATTGGAAGAATTAGTCGGGCAAACCCAACTGATGCTTCAGGGTTTAGCTATGGAATTAAGAAGGGATACAAAAGAATTAAAAAAGGAAATGAAAGAATTTAAAGATGAAATAAGAAAAGATACTAAAGAATTTAAAGATGAAATAAGAAAAGATACTAAAGAATTTAAAGATGAAATAAGAAAAGATACTAAAGACTTCAAATCCTATACTCAGGCAAATATAGAGGAAATAAAACAGGACAGTAAAAAAACAAGAGATGAGATGAATAAAAAATGGGGAGAACTGGCCAACAAGTGGGGTACCATTGTAGAAGATTTAGTGGCTCCAAATATAGAATCCATAGGAGAAAAATATTTTAACCTTAAGAACTGTGACACTTTTTTTACCAATGTAAAGAAAAGAAAACCAAAAGAAAAAGAATTTGATGTTATTGCAGTATATGATACTAAAATAATACTGGTTGAAGTTAAAGCAACTCCCAGAACCAGTTATATAGAAAATTTTATTGAATTCATAAATAATAAAGAATTTTACACCTTTTTCCCTGAATATAAGGATAAAGCAATTATCCCGGTATTTGCTTCTCTTTATATACCTGATACTGAAATCACACATCTATCCAGGAATAATATTCTTGCAATGGCTCTGAATAATTATATTATGGATATAATTAATTCTGATATAATAAAATATTTAGACCTGTGAAATCTTAAATTATACCATCAGGCAGATACTGAAGATCAGACATCTATCATCTCAGAAGGATTTAAACACATACCGTAGAAATATAATTGTTTATTATAGTTAATTTCATAAAAACTGCTATTTTCAGGTATGAAATTAGCTATAAATTTACTTTTTCAGGGGTTTATTCAGTGATTATTAAAATATTAACAGGCCTTCTTTTATTATTTCTGTTAACCTGTCCGGCCTTTTCTATGGCAACAGGTGATATATTTGTAAATTCTCAGCCTGTAGGTGCTACTGTTTTCCTGGACGAGAAAAACATGGGAACGACACCTCTGCCTCTATATAAAATCCCTGAAGGGAAACATACCCTTAAGATCACTCTGAAAGACCAGCAGGAAGTAATCAAGGAAATAGATATAGTCCCGGGCCCTGTGAAAACCATCCATATAGTATTCCAGGAAAGAGAAGGAGGGCTTTCTGTCACATCGACTCCGGCAGGTGCAAAAGTATTTCTGGATGAAGTATATGTAGGTAAATCACCGGTCAATCTCAAACTGGTATTATCAGGCAAACATACGATGAATGTTACTATGGAAGGTTATGATACATATTCTGAAACAATAACTATAAAAAGCGGAGAAATAGAAAATATAAATGTAAACCTGAAACCTGTATCAAAAGGGAGTAATCCTGATGAAAACGGCAAACTGACAATAAGAACTCTTCCTCCAGATGCAGATATTTATATAGATAATAATGTTACAGGCAGAAGCCCTCTGGTGGAACTCTCTGTTGCACCGGGAAATCACATAATAAAAGCAATAAAATCCGGATACGACACTAAAACAAGAGAGATTGAAATAAAAAAATGGGAGAAAAAAGAAGTAAAAATAACACTGAATAAAGCGAAATCATCCTTTCCCTTATTATACATTATTGCAGGGATAATAATTGTTATTTTATGTATCGTAGTGGCATGTAAAAAAGTATTTATAAAAACCGGCATCCAGGGTAAGGATAGAATAGTAGGAAATTATAAAATTACAGGAAAAATTTCAGAGGATAGTTTTTTTACCATTTACACAGGAATCCATTGCCATACAGGTCAGGAGGTTATTATAAAAATACCATTGCCCTATCTGGCACAGGACCCTGTGTTTATAAAATATTTTCAGGAAGAAATGGAAATATGGAAAGGTCTCAACCATCCGAATATTGTCAGCGTATATGATTATGGTTCTGAAAAAAATCTATATATAGCCATGGAATCTGTGAAATCCAGAAGACTCGATGAGATTATTCCGAAAAATTCACCTATAGATTTAAAGGAAGCAGTAGATATAATCTATCAACTGACACTGGCTCTGAGCTATGGTCAGGCAAAAGGCGTTATACACGGAGATCTGAAACCGTCAAATATACTTATTACGGAAACGGATCATGTTAAAATTGATAATTACTGTATATGCAGGGATTTATATGGTTATTCGATAAATTCCATCGGTGTCTATAAAGGACAGATGCAGTATATGGCACCGGAAAAACTTGAAAAAAAATCTATGGATTTCCGTTCAGATCTATTTTCTCTCGGAATTATATTTTATAGATTGCTTACAGGTGAATTACCTTTTGAAGGCGATACTCCCAATATGATTTTAGAAAGTCATTATTATAAAAAAATCATACCGGTCAAAACCTTTAACGAGTCAGTTCCTGACAGGATCCAGGAACTGATTTTAAATATGGTTCAAATAGATCCTGCACACAGGCATAAATCACCTGAACAGTTAATGAAACTTTTAAAAGGTATAAAAGATAATCTTTCATGATGAATAAAGCATTATACAACAGTTATTTACAGATAGAGAGTTGGAATATTTTATCTAAATGGTTACTCCTTTAGCTCCGGGAACAAAATTAAAAAACAGATATCAGATAATAAGACTCCTTGGCCGGGGAGGACAGTGTATTGTTTATCAGATATGCGATCAATTTACAGGACAGAATAATCTTGTTCTGAAATGTCTTATAGATCAATCTAAAAATCCCCAGGAAAAAGCACAGAATATCCAGCTTTTTATGAAAGAACACACATTTCTTTCCAAACTCAATCACCCGTCACTTCCGAGAGCCTATGAATATTTTCAGGAAATGGGTACCCACTTTCTGGTTGTAGAATTTGTTCCCGGCCAGAGTCTGGAAAAAACAATTAATTCATATAAAGGGCCTGTGCCTGAAAAATTGGTTATAGAATGGATGACAGAACTTACAAAAACCCTGGTATATTTAAGCCATCATAAACCTAACCCTATAGTTATAAGGGATATAAAACCTTCAAATATCCAGCATACACCTGACGGGAAGGTAAAACTTATTGATTTTACCATAGCAAGGGAATGGAAACCGAATGCCATGGATACTGTAAGAATGGGGTCTCCCGGTTATGCAGCGCCGGAACAATACAAGGGGAAATCCGACATAAGATCTGACATATTTTCTCTCGGTGTTACTATGTATGAGGCTATTACAAAAAAAGATCCTTCAGAAACACCTTTTAATTTCCTTCCTGCAAGAAAAATAAATCCTTCTGTTTCGGAAGAACTGGAAAAAATACTGTTGAAGGCAATGGAAAATGATGCAGACAGAAGATATCAGACACCGAAAGAACTTCTTGAAGACATCAAGGCTCTTTCCTGCACAAGGGCTCTTTCAGGCCCTGATAAGGCCAGAAAATTCTTCTCTCTCGGAGAACAGGAACTTCTGGCGAAAAACTATAAAAAAGCACTGGAATACTATCAGGATGCAGCCAGAAGCGATCCTTCTACAGGTGAATATTTCTGCAGAACCGGAGAGGTATATTATTATCTCGGTAATATGGAAAAAGGCCTTTCTGAAATATACAGAGGCATGACTGCCGGTTTCAAAGGTTTGCTTCCTCCGGATCAGATAAATATGATAAGAGGGAAATTTGAAACAATAAAAAAAGAACTGGTAAAATCATGGCCTATGTTCTCAAAAAATGTTACAAGAACTGCCTGTCAGAACTTTGACATAGAAATAATATCACCTCTTGCACCTCTATGGCAACATAACCATTTTGATATACCTCCCAAGTCTTCTCCCTGTGTAGGAGATGGTATGCTTTTCATTGGAACAAAAACGGGAAAATTATTATGTGTGGACATAACCAGTGGTTCATTAAAATGGGCCTTTGATACGGTAAAACCTGTTATATCTTCTCCGTGTTATTATAAAGGCATAGTATTTTTCGGTTCAAATGACACAAATATTTATGCATTACAGGCTTCCAATGGCAGAAAATTATGGCACTTTAAAACAGGGGGACCTGTATTTTCATCTCCTGCAGTATATGACGATATACTATATGTGGGAAGCAGTGATAATAAACTCTATGCCCTTACAGGTATTATGTCAGGCGTAAGAAAGCTCTGGGAATTTGATTCAAGAGCATCAATAATATCGAGTCCTGCAATATACGAAGAAAATGTATTTTTCGGCAATATGTCTGCTTCCATTTTCTCAATAAACGCAAAAACAGGTCAGACTAAATGGATATTTGATGCAGGTTCTCCTGTGAGTTCCACCCCTTCCATAGAAAATAACATGTTATATACAGGGTCTTTTGACGGGAAATTGTATGCAGTTGATATAAATACAGGGAGAATGAGATGGATATTTAATACAGGGAGTAAGATAGAAACAAATGCTGCAGTGGGAGACTCTATGGTATATATAACTTCTACCGATATGAATGTTTACGGTCTTGATGCCTTTAAAGGCACAAAAATCTGGTCATACCAGACAGATGCACCTGTACTTTCGTCTCCGGCTCTTGCAAACAAAAGAGTTTTTGTCATAACCAATTATCTTTATTGTATTGATGCAAAAAGAGGTCAATTACAGTATAAAGTAAAAATTGCAGGGCCAACCCATGCGTCTCCTGCCATTGCGAACAGCACCCTTTATTTCTCTTCCGGAAATATTCTCTACAGTTTTGTATCAAGTGCCGGTGTTACTAAAAAATTCTTTGAAGAAGGGAATAATTTATTTAATTCAGGACAGTATTTTAAAGCATCTGAATGCTATAGAAAAGCTGTGGCAATAGAAAGGAAAAAGGAATATCTCCAGGGCCTTGCAAAATCCTGCTACCTGTCTGAAGATCCAAAACTATTTGATGAAGCAATCTCTGTCCTGGAAGAACTTCTAAAGATAGAATATTCTGCCGAGTATGCCGTATTGATTGGCGATATAATGTTCCGAAAAAACAATTATGACGGAGCCATCAATTATTACCAGAATGCTGTTAATATAAATGATAATCTTGACTGGCCTCATTTCAGAACAGGTCTTATTAATTATAAATTCAAATCGAAGCCTGATGAAGCCATAAAAGAAATACAGAAGGCAGTAAAAATAAATCCTTCAAATCCTGTTTATATTAAAACTCTGGGAGAAATATATGAAAGTATAAATCAGCCCTATGAAGCAATAAAATTTTATACGAAAGTTCTTGTATTGAAACCGAATGACCCGGACATAAAGGCAAAACTTGCCAGTATAAGAAATATCGTTAATGCAAAAGATGACTATGAGAAAAGTAAAAAGTTATTAAAAGAAGGAAATCT